>NZ_CEXQBZ010000110.1:0-81390 GCF_982712965.1 Neisseria flava
CTTGATTTGAATCAAAGCTCCAAATTGAGTTTCATTTATAATCGCCGACATTGGAACTGAGACGACATTTCTCAAAGTCCTCAAGATTTTCTGATCAGTAGATGATACATCTGCTTTGATTTAATACTCTCTATCTCTTTCCTCTTGATGTGTGTGTGTTTGGGTGTGGCTGTTGCCACCCCTTTTTTTGGTTTTTATGTGAAGTAAAATCCGTAACAGCAAATTCTTTCATTTAAACTTTTATCCGAAAGCAAAATCATGAGCAATAAATTGACTCCGCCTGCTGAACTGCCTAATGAGCAGGATTTACGGGCGGTCTTGGCGTACAACATGCGGCTTTTCCGCGTGAATAAAGGCTGGTCTCAGGAAGAGTTGGCGCGACAATGCGGTTTGGACAGGACTTATGTATCGGCTGTGGAGCGCAAACGCTGGAACATTGCGTTATCGAATATTGAAAAGATGGCGACGGCTTTGGGCGTGGCGGCGTATCAGTTGCTGCTGCCGCCGCAGGAACTGCTAAACCTGATGACCAATCCCTCCGATACTCAACAGAGGTCGTCTGAAAACGATATTTGACCGCCGAACCACCTTTAGCCTTATGCCATCCATAACTCGAAAGAATAAAAAATGTCTGCAAACCTGTCTTCAGCATTGGAAACCTTCAAACAACAACGTGATGCCGCCGAATCACATTATTTGAAAGTCAACCGCGTGTCAGTATTCTTCAAGGAATACACGGCGGCAGTCGAAACCTTGCTGGCGGCACTTTGGGACAAACATTTCCAAAACAGCGGTTTATGCCTGATAGCAACTGGCGGCTTCGGGCGCGGCGAATTGTATCCTTATTCTGATTTGGATTTGGCGGTCGTGTCGTCTGAAACCGTTTCAGACGACCTTCAAGAAAAAATCGCGGCTTTTGTGCAGGATTTGTGGGACATGAAACTTGCGCCGTCGGTCAAAAGCGGCAGCGTTGATGAGCTGTGCGAAAGCGTGCGCGATGATATTACAGGGGACACGGCGTTTTTAGAGGCTCGTTTTTTGTTCGGCAACCGCCAGACAGCAGACGAGTTGACGGAAAAAATGAACGCGCAACGCAATGTAGCGGCGTTTATCGAAGCAAAACTGGTGGAGATGGAACACCGCCATGCCAAATCGCAAGGTTCGGGAACGGTATTGGAGCCGAACATCAAAAGCTGTCCGGGCGGTCTGCGCGACATCCATACCCTGCTTTGGATAGCGAAAGCGCAAGGCTTGGCGGCCAACCTGCCTGCGTTGGTACAACAAGGTATTCTGACGCGCACCGAAGCCGGCATGCTTTCACACGGCTACCGCCGCCTCGCCCACATCCGCATCCATCTGCATTTAAACGCGAAGCGCGCCGAAGACCGCCTGCTGTTCGATTTGCAGCCGCAAGTCGCCGAAAGCATGGGCTATCAAGGCTTGAACCTCCGCCGTCAAAGCGAAGAACTGATGCGCGTGTTTTACCGCGCGATTAAAACCGTCAAACAACTGAGCGGCATCCTCACGCCTATGCTGCAAAGCCGCGTTTCCTCCACGCCGATGCGCGTTACCCTGCGGATTGACGACGACTACATCCAAGTCAACAACCAAATCGCCGCACGGCACACCGATATTTTTTTCAGACGACCCGAACACATTTTCAAAATCGTCGAAATCATGCAGCAGCGCAACGATATTACTGCGCTCGAACCGCAAACCCTGCGCGCTTGGTGGGGCGCGACGCGCAAAATCAACCGCAGCTTTTACCAAAATCCTGAAAACCGCCGCCGCTTCGCCGGCTTTTTCCGCAGCGGCAACGGACTGACCCAAACCCTGCGCTTTCTCAACCTCTACGGCGTGTTGGGCCGCTACCTGCCCGCGTGGGAAAAAATCGTCGGCCTGCTCCAACACGACTTGTTCCACATCTATCCTGTGGACGACCACATCCTCGCCGTCGTCCGCAACGTCCGCCGCCTTGCCCTAGACATGCACAGCCACGAGCTGCCTTACGCCTCCGCGCTAATGCAGTCCTTTGAAAAACAAGACATCCTTTATCTCGCCGCCTTCTTCCACGACATCGCCAAAGGACGCGGCGGCGACCATGCCATACAAGGCATCACGGACGCGCGCCAATTTGCCGCCGACCACTTCCTGACCGAAGAAGAAAGCGACCTGCTCGCCTGGCTGGTCGAAAACCACCTGCTCATGTCCACCGTCGCCCAAAAAGAAGACATCCAAGACCCCGACGTACTCGATGCCTTCTGCAAACGCGTACAAACCCACGAACGCCTCAGCGCACTCTACCTTCTGACCATTTCCGACATCCGCGGCACCAATCCCAAACTCTGGAACGCATGGCGCGCCAGCCTATTGGAAAGCCTGTTCCACGCCGCCGGACGCTACCTCGCAGGCAACGGCGGCAATCCGCACGCCCTCTTCGGCCGCCGCCAACAAGAAGCCGCCGAATTGCTCACCCGAGCCGCCGTCCCTGAAAAACAGCAGAAAAAACTATGGAACGCGCTCGGTTCCGCCTACTTCGCCCGCCATCAGTCCCGCGAAATCCTGTGGCACGCCGCAAACCTCGTACACGACTTTGAAACCCCCATCGTCCGCAGCCGCATCCTGTTCAAAAGCGACAGCTTTCAAGTCATGGTCTTCATGCCCAACGGCCCGCGCCTGTTCGCCCGCCTCTGCCGCATCTTCAGCCGCCACGGCTTCGACATTCTCGCCGCCCGCGCCTTTATCACCGAACACGACTACATCCTCGACACCTTCATCGTGCAAATCCCCTCGCAGCACGCCCCCGAAGACTATCCCGACATCCAAAGCGCGCTCGAAGCAGAACTCAACAGCTTTATCCACGGACACACCGTTGCCGAAACCTCCAGTCACAGCCGCCGCATCAGCCGCCGCAGCCGCTACATGCCGATCGCGCCAAGCATTACCATCACCCCCGAAGAAGACTACCCCGACTGGTACTCCGTCGAAATCACCGCCGTCAACCGCCCCTTCTTGCTCGCCGACATGGCGGAAGTCTTCTTCGCCCACAACGTCAGCCTGCGCTACGCCAAAATTTCCACGCTGGACGAACGCGTCGAAGACAGCTTCATCGTCTTCAGCCCCGATTTGAAAAACCCAAAAACACAGTCGTCGTTGAAACAGGCTTTGTTGGAACAATTGTCAGTGTGACGGTTAGTTTTAAAGGAAAAGCAAGAGGTCGTCTGAAAACCTGTTTTTCGATTTTCAGACGACCTCTGTTTTTGGTTTTGAGACAACTTTCAATCAAGAACCTATTTCTTTTGTTCTGCTTGTCGATATGAATCAACTTAGCCAACAGGCAATCGCACATACGGTTTCTTCTCTATTCGAATCCAGCACAAATGGCTCTCTACACATCAAAAGGTCATCTGAAACCAAGATTTGTTTTTTCAGACAACCTTAACTTATCTTTATCCTTTTATCCTAGCCCCGCCTTTGCCTTTCGCGTACACTTTCTACACCTAAAGAAATGAGAACTACTCTTATGTATCACGGTGAACGTTTCAATGCGTACAGCCATTTGGCAGGCTCGATGCTGGCAGTGTCGGCATTAGTGCTGATGACAGTCAAGGCAAACGGTCCCTACCAACTTGCCTCGGCACTCACTTACGGCACCTGCTTAATCCTGCTCTATCTTGGCTCCACGCTTTACCACAGCATTCCCCAGCCCAAAATCAAAGCGATTTTGCAAAAAGTGGACCACTGCATGATTTACCTGCTGATTGCGGGCAGCTATACCCCGTTTACGCTGATACCCCTTAAAGGCGGCTGGGGGTGGTCATTGTTCGGCGTATCATGGGGACTGGCACTCTTCGGCATTATTCAAGAGCTGACTATCGGCAGGAAAAGCGAAAAACGGCTGCTCTCCATGATGATTTACGTCATTATGGGTTGGCTGATTTTGGTTGCCGTATCGCCACTGGTCCGTGCCCTTCCCTTTGCCGGGCTGTTTTGGCTGACGTTGGGCGGTATTTTATACAGCTCAGGCATTTATTGGTTTGTTAATGATGCCAAAATCAAACACGGACACGGCATCTGGCACCTATTCGTCCTAGGCGGCAGTATAGCGCAGTTTCTCTGTATTTATTTCTATGTTCTTTAATCCGTCAAAAGGTCGTCTGAAAACAAGATATACTTTTCAGACGACCTTTTTAAATATTTATTCCCCGAAGACCCCTACATCATTATAATGAACGCCTCATCTATCCATTAATATCAAAATGAACCAAACCGCGACTAAGGATCCGCTCGGTTCCGCATGGATTATCATCGCCACACTCGGTTTTACCGTCATGAACCTCTGCATCAAAGCGGCAGCGGGAAAATTCGGCTTCAGCAGCGGCGAATTGGTTTTCTGGCGCATGAGCTTTGCAGCCGTCATGCTTGCCGCCATAGCGAAAATGCGGGGAGACACATTTGCCACGCGGTATTGGAAAATCCACCTCAACCGCAGCGTCATCGGCACAGCGGCGATGTTGTGCCTGTTTTATGCCGTTACCCACCTGCCGCTGGCAACAGGAGTAACCTTAAGCTATACCTCGTCGATTTTTTTGGCCGTATTCTCATTTTTGATTTTAAAAGAACGGATTGCATTTTATACGCAGGCAATATTGGTATTCGGCTTTATCGGTGTCGTCCTACTGCTAAACCCTTCGTTCAAAGGCGGACAAGAAATTGCCGCATTGGCAGGCTTGGCAGGCGGAGCGATGTCGGGCTGGGCGTATTTACAGGTACGCGAATTGTCCCTGCTTGGCGAACCGGGCTGGCGGGTCGTTTTTTACCTGTCGGTAACCAGCGTCGCCATGTCGGCGGTTTGGGCGACGCTGACCGGCTGGCATTCCTTATCTGCCGAGGCATTACCCTACTTGGCAGGTATCGGGCTGTCCGCAACCATCGCCCAACTCTGCATGACCCGCGCTTATAAAGTCGGCAACAAATTCACTGTCGCTTCACTGTCCTACCTGACTGTCGTTTTCTCCGCATTGTCAGGCGTAATGTTTTTAGGAGATAGCGTTACTTGGCAGGAAACCTTTGGTATGATTATTATTGTAGCAAGCGGCGTACTGAGCGGTATCCGGCCGGTTGCGATTAAAAAATGGTTTTCCGGACATTGATGTCCTCAAACAAGGAGAGCATGATGATTTCCATCCGAGAGCAGTCTTATGGTTTGAATGTAGCGTTGTACAATGAGTTTACGCTGGACAACTTCCGCCAACTCGAATCCGCCCTGTTGGAAAGCAAACAAAAAATCCACCTGCCCGACATACTCTTAGATTTGTCCATGCTGAAAGACTTCACCATCGATATGGCGGTAGAACAAATAAAATTCCTCAATCAACACGAAAACGATTTTGGCCGGGTTGCCGTCATTACAGACGACATCTGGATCAAACTCGGCGCGCGCCTCTCCAGCCTCTTGACCAACCAACACCCCAAATATTTCGATGATGCCACAAAGGCTCAAGAATGGCTGCTGGCAAGCAACCTTAAACCTTAATCTCGAAAATAAAACGGCACGCCTTGGCGTGCCGTTTTATTTTTTATTTCCCAAAACCTGAAACTGTTTTTACTTGCCCCCCAAATGGCAGCGGTAAAACCGGTCGATATCCGCTATCGCCTTTTCATCATTCGGCCTCAAATCGATTTTCAAATCGGCAAGCCGTATCAGCATCAGGTCTTCTTGTTCCGCCACAGCGCAGCTCACTTCCCCGCTGCTGCGCAAATGCACAATGAGTTCGTTCAGCTGCCGCAGGGCGTTTTCGTAGGCGGCATTTTGTTTGTCTTCTGCCATATGGATTCCGTTTCTCATAGACAATAAAAAATGGCGGGGAATCAATCCCGCCATTATTCTACGGCATAAGCCGCACGTTTAATTAAGCAGCCTGAATGTTAGCAGCTTGTTTGCCTTTAGGGCCGGTGGTTACGTCGAAAGACACGCGTTGGCCTTCTTTCAGGGTTTTGAAACCTTCCATGTTGATCGCTGAGAAGTGAGCGAACAGATCTTCGCCGCCTTCGTCAGGAGTGATGAAACCAAAACCTTTAGCGTCGTTAAACCATTTTACGATACCGGTTGCCATTAGAAACTTCCTATACTTAAAAATTAACAAAATCAGCAAAATAAGGCATACAGCAAACTTAAACGTTCAGCGTTTCTTCCTAGCTTTATATACTTGGTCGAGTGCCGGCTTCTGCTTAACCGTCTTTTTACATTTGTTAAGTCAAAACGTCAAGCCATATAAGGGAAAAAGTGCGAAAATGGCGGAAACAGACCAAAATACAACAGAAATTGAAATCAAACTCTATAATCACTATATTTATAGATTTATTAGGTATTAAATCTTTAGCAAGGTCGTCTGAAACAACCCCTCTTCCATAAAGCCATAAATATTTATGAACAACCCAAACACACATCACGAATCCGATACACTTTTAAGCGACCAAAAAACCGCCCCGCCGAAACGTTACGGCGTATTTTTGCTGAACGACGATTACACCACGATGGAATTTGTTGTCGAAATCCTGACCGAAATCTTTATGCTCGGAGAAGAGCAGGCGGTGGCGGTGATGCTCTTGGTTCATCACGAAGGCAAAGGCTTGTGCGGCACTTACACACGGGACATCGCCCAAACCAAACAACAACAAGTCATGCAGCGGGCAAAAGCCGAAGGGCATCCGCTGCAATGTATTGTCGAGGAGATTTAATATGCTTTCACCCGAATTGGAACAGATTTTGCAACAGCTTTACCGTGAGGCGCGTAAGGCTCATTACGAATTTATCAGCCCCGAGCATCTGCTTTTGGTGTTAATCGAAGAAGATGCCTCCGTCCCCAACGTTCTCAAGCTCTGCGGTGCGGATTTGAAAGTGGTGTCCGAACAACTCGCCGCCAGCGTTGCCGAAAATACCCCGCAGATTCCCGAGCACCTTTTAGACACGGTCGAAACCCAGCCCACGCTCGGCTTCCAACGTGTCATCCAGCGCGCAATGGTGCATACCCAATCCGCAGGCAAAGGCTTGGTCGAGCCTTTGGACGTTTTGGTGGCGCTGATGAGCGAAACCGACAGCCACGCCGTCTATTTCCTCAAGCTGCAATCGGTTACGCGTTTTGAAGTTTTGCGTTGCATTGCCCACGGTGCAACTGAAGACGATGAACACAAAAGCTTTTCAGACGACCCCGACAATGATTCAGACGACCCCGTCGAATCGAAAAGCGGCTCGCTGTCGGACTACACCGTCAACCTCAACGCTGAAGTCAAAGCCGGCCGCATTGACCCCTTAATCGGCAGAAAACACGAAATGGAAAGGCTGGTACAAATCCTGTGCCGCCGCCGCAAAAACAATCCGCTTTTGGTCGGTGAAGCAGGCGTGGGCAAAACCGCGTTGGCGGAAGGCTTGGCGCATCAAATCGTCAACGGCGATATTCCCGACGCGCTCAAAGATGCCGAAGTGTACGCGCTGGATATGGGTTCGCTTTTGGCGGGCACGAAATACCGCGGCGACTTTGAAGCGCGGGTCAAATCCGTCTTGAAACAGCTTGAAAAAATCCCGCAAGCCATTTTGTTTATCGACGAAATCCACACCATCATCGGCGCGGGCAGCACCAGCGGCGGCACGATGGACGCGTCCAACCTGCTCAAACCCGCGCTGGCGAAAGGCTCATTGCGCTGTATCGGCGCAACCACTTACGACGAATACCGTACCATTTTCGACAAAGACCACGCCTTAAGCCGCCGCTTCCAAAAAATCGACGTGGTCGAACCCACCGTTTCCGAGACCGTTCAAATCCTGCGCGGTTTGAAACCGATGTTTGAAGATTTCCACCAAGTCCGCTATACGCAAGGCGCACTCGAAGCTGCCGCCGAACTCTCCGCCCGCTACATCAACGAGCGTTTCCTGCCCGACAAAGCCATCGACGTAATGGACGAAGCAGGCGCGGCGCAAAGGATTTTGCCCAAATCCAAACAGAAAAAAGTCATCGGCAAAGCGCAAATCGAAACCGTCATCGCCAAAGTCGCGCGGATTCCCGAAAAAACCGTGTCGCACGACGACAAACAAGTGCTGCAATTCCTCGGACGCGATCTGAAAAACATGGTTTACGGTCAGGAAAACGCCATCGACGCGCTAGTTGCCGCCGTCAAAATGTCGCGCTCCGGTCTCGCCCTGCCCGACAAACCCATAGGCAGCTTCCTCTTCTCCGGCCCGACCGGCGTCGGCAAAACCGAAGTCGCCAAACAGCTTGCCTACTCGATGGGCGTACCGCTGCAACGCTTCGACATGTCCGAATACATGGAGCCCCACGCCGTATCGCGCCTTATCGGTGCGCCACCGGGCTACGTCGGCTTCGACCAGGGCGGCCTTTTGACCGAAGCCGCCAACAAACATCCGCACTGCGTATTACTCTTGGACGAAATCGAAAAAGCCCACCCCGACATTTTCAACGTCCTCCTGCAAGTCATGGACGCAGGCAAACTGACCGACAACAACGGCAAGAGTGCCGATTTCCGCAACGTCATCCTGATCATGACCACCAACGCAGGCGCGGAAAGCCTCAGCCGTCCCAGCCTCGGCTTTACCGCCAAGCGCGAACGCGGCGACGAAATGCAGGCGATCAACAAACTCTTCACGCCCGAGTTCCGCAACCGCTTGGACGCGATTATCCCGTTTGCGCCCTTGTCCGAACCCATCATCGCCAAAGTCGTGGACAAATTCCTGCTCCAGCTCGAACACCAGCTCCTCGACAAAAAAGTCGAAGCCGAATTCACACCGGCATTGCGCAAATATCTGGCGGAAAAAGGTTTCGACCCGCAAATGGGCGCGCGCCCGATGCACCGCCTGATTCAGGAAAAAATCCGCAAACCGCTCGCCGACGAACTCCTGTTCGGCAAACTCACCGACGGCGGCTTCGTACGGATAGACTGGGATGCGGCAAAAGAAGAAGCCGTGTTGAAATTCAAGAAAAACAAAGCCAAACCTGAAGCAGCCGCGGTTTGACGCATAAAGGCAAAAGGTCGTCTGAAAATGTTTCAGACGACCTTTTCGACCATTTTCACCGCGTTATCCGTATAATGACAGGATACTCCTGCCATCCATATCCCACTGAATAAAATGAATAAAAATCATCTCGTCTTACTGATGCTCTCTTTCCCAACGGTCGCCCTTGCCGATACACCCGTTGTCCGTGTACCTGCGCCTGTATTTTTTGACAAGCAGCCTAACAGCGAAACACCTTCAAAAGATTTTACCGACGACAAATCCGCAGAACAGAGGCTTTCAGACGACCTTTCTGCTGATTCCTCATTGGAAGCACAGATCAACCGTGCATTAATCGGACGGGACTGGAAGACGCTGGAAGGCTTGTTGGCGCAATATAAAGCCGCGCCCGACCGGGATGCCGTTTTATACGATTATGCTTTAGGCGCCTTGCGGCGCAGTCAGTTGCGGCATGGTGAGGCTGTATCGCTCTATCGCGGCATTTTGGCAAAACATCCCGATTTGGCGTATCCGCGTTTCGATTTGGGCGTCATGATGTTTGAAAACAAACAGTACCATGAGGCAAAAGCTGAATTGAAACGGGCAAAACCGGATTTGCAGCCACCCATGCAGCAACTTGCCGACCGCTATCTTGCTTCCATTGAATCGGCGCAAAGCTGGCAGCCCGATATTTCGCTGCAATACGAGCAGACCGATAATGTGAACAATGCCTCGTCCGAGCGCGTTATAGAATGGAACGGCAGACGCTGGAATAAAACCGCTGACAGCCTGCCGCAAAAGGCGCACGGTATCCGCTATGGTGCAGGCGTGTCGCGTGAAATCAATGTGGGCGGACATCATTTTGTTTACGGCAGCTTGAGCGGCGACGGCGTGCATTATTGGGACAATCAGGATTTTAACGAGCAAAGCCTGCGCTTGGCGGCAGGCTATAAAAACCGTTCGGCGGTGCAATCTTTCGGGGTTGTACCGTTTGCCGAGCAAAACTGGCTGGGCGGCAAACGCTATAATCGCGAAACCGGTATCCATACCGATTTTTCACGTCGTCTGAACGAAAAATGGCGGCTCTCGCTCAATGCAGGCTATATCAAAAAATACTATCGGAACAGCGGCTCGGCAGCGCGTTACAACAGCCATATGCCGCTGGCGGGGGCAACGCTGGCATACTCTGCACCGAAAAACTGGCTGCTCTACGGCGGCGCAGACTGGTCGCACGACATGACCAAAGAAGCGGAGCAGGCATCCGTACGCAAGGGCATACGCTTCGGCGCGGCGAAAGCGTTTGAGAACGGATTCGGCATCCGCACCAACCTGCGCTACGCCCGCCGTACCTTTGATGCGCCGGGAAGCCTGGTGTACCGTCTGACCCGAAAAGACCATGAATATCAGGCAAATGCCTCTGTTTGGCACAATAAAATTTCATGGAAAGGCTTAGTGCCGCATTTGAATTTCCGTTATCTCAAAATCGACAGCAATATGAGCGGCTTCTATTCCCGCAAAAGTATGCAGACATTCGTCAGCGTGGAGAAACAGTTTTGAAGCAGCAGGGATAAGGGGTTGGAAAAACACTCTGCCCGCCATCCGCCGAGATTCCCGCATCGGCAGGAATCCGTCGAAAATCTTGAGAAATAGGTATTTGAAAAACGGTTGTCAAAATTAAAAGTGTATCTTCACCTTCGCGAGAATAACGCCGATTGAAGCGTTTCTGTTTGAATAACAATAAATCGGATTCGAAAATCCGAGCGGTAAACCCGATAAAAAGGTCGTCTGAAAGCCCAAGCAGCTTTTCAGACGACCTTTTTGATTTTCAGCTTGCACAACTGCCCTTCACAAGGCCTTATGCTTCCGACGCTTGAACCATTTACCCAATATACCGCCTTCCCCTCCGAACACCAGCGATACGGCATACAGCACGCCACAGCACAAGATAATCGCAGGTCCGGACGGAATTTCGACGTGATAGGAAAACAGCAGTCCGGCAAAACCGCAGACCAGTGCGATAAAGACGGACAAAGCCATCAACGCGCCCATGCTTTTCGCCCAGAGCCGCGCGGTAATCGACGGCAGCATCATCAGACCGACCGACATCAGCGTACCAAGTGCCTGAAAGCCTGCAACAAGGTTCATCACCACCAAAATCAGGAAAACGACGTGCCAAAAGCTGCCCTTCCCGCCGACCGCCTTCAGAAACAGCGGGTCAATGCTTTCCAAAACCAGCGGGCGGTAAATAATCGCCAATGCCGTTACCGTAACGCTTGCCGAGGCGGCAATCAGTTGCAGCGCGGGAATATCCACCGATAAGACCGACCCGAACAAGAGATGCAGCAAATCGACGCTGCTGCCGTTTTTACTGACCAAAACCACACCGATTGCCAGACTGCTCAGATAAAAGGCGGCAAAGTTGGCATCTTCCTTCAACGATGTAAAACGGCTCGCCAAACCCGCCAAAAGCGCCATCAGCAAGCCTGCTGCAAACCCGCCGACGCTCATTGCAGGCAGGCTCAGCCCCGCAAACATATAGCCGATTGCCGCGCCGGGCAGGACGGCATGGCTCAAAGCATCGCCTACCAGGCTCATGCGCCGCATGACCAGGAACACGCCGACCGGAGCGGCACTCAAAGCCAGACAAAATACCGACGCAAGCGCATAGCGCATAAAGTCGAATTCCGCAAAAGGGGAAATCAGCAAATCGTATAAATTCATGGTATCCGGTAAATAAGGGAAAACTTCTGAAAATGGGAAACGTCGTCTGAAAATCCTTCGCCGCGTCTTTCAGACGACGTACTACTTTACAAGGGGGCGGCGCAAACTATACGTCGCACCAGTCCTCAGACTCCTGCCGCTGCATCAGCATATTCGCGCGGGCAAGGTTTTCATCGGTCAGGACGGACGGCGTTCTGCCCGCCGCAACCTTTTCCCGGGCCAGCAACAGCGTGTCCGAAAAATAATCGCGTACCTGCGCATAATCGTGCAACACGGCGATAATTGCCTGCCCTTCCTCATTGCATTGGCGCAATACGTCCAAAAGCGCGTAAGTCGTGCGCGCATCGACGGCGTTGAAAGGTTCGTCCAAAAGCAGGAATTTTGCCCCCTGCGCCAGCATACGCGCAAATAAAACGCGCTGAAACTGGCCGTTGGACAAATGCGCGATCTGCCTGTCGGCAAAATCCCGCATACCGACGCGTGCAAGCGCATCCAAAACGCGGGTACGCTGCGCCGCGTCAACCCGTCCGAAAAAGCCGATTTCGTACCACAAACCCATCGCCGCCAGTTCGAAAACCGTCATCGGCTGGCCGCGGTCGATGTCAGACTGCTGCGGCAGGTAGGCGATGTCTTTGCGTTGCAGGTTTTGCAGGAGGACGCATCCCGTATCGACTTGCTGCAAACCCATCACTGCTTTTAAAAAAGTTGATTTGCCCGCCCCGTTCGGCCCGCAGACCGCCCACATCGAATGCTCGGCAAATTCGATGCCGACATGGTGTACGGCAGGCCGTGTCCGGTAGCTGACCGTCAGATTTTCAACAACGATACTCATGCAACCGCCCAAAAATACATGCCCCAAACCGCCGCCAAAGCGAAAAGCGCAATCAGTAAGCGTTGGAACAATCCGGTGAGTAAAATGGAATTCATAACAATATCGGAATTAAAGACGATGTGTTCAAAATGAAACAAAAGCAAAGATGATACTTTATAACATTATGATTGTAAACATAAAGGCAGTATCCGGATATAGGCACGATTCTTGTGGACAAAGCATCTGCCGTTTTCAGACGACCTTTTTCAAAGCCGGTGCAGGCAGATTGCCCGTATAAGCGGCGTGTGCCTTGGCCTACGAAGAAACGACCCGGCTTATTGTCCTGATTCAGGAGTCAGTAGACCGGATATGAGTATCCAACGTTATCAACATTCAAACCCTAATTAGGCAATGTAGAAAATTTCAAGCAGTTGTCGGATACAAGTATCCTACCTACATCAGCAAGCAATGAAGCCAATTACAAAAGGTCGTCTGAAAACCCATATTTAGATTTTCAGACGACCTTTTATGCTTCAAATCCCGTGTTATTGCAGGCTGTGTTCCAGCGAAATGCCTGCCGCCCAGCCGGTTTTGGGGTCTTTGCTTTCTTTGACTACGCCTGAGTTGAACGAGAGGGTAGTGCGTTTGGAGAATTTGTATTCAGTGTTAAACGCAAGCTGTTTGTAGTTCTTGCCGGTATCGGAGCGGCCGTAGGCGACGCCGAGTTTGGGGGTGATGTTGCCCATGGTGTAGCCGGCGGTCACTTGGAAATCGCGGGTGTTGGTATTGGTTTTGGTTTCGTCTTCCCAGTGGAATTTGTCGGCGACATTGCGGGCGTACATCATACCGGCGGCGAGGTAAAGGTCGTCTTTGTCGTAGCCGACTTTCATGGAATGAACCTGTCTATCTTTCGTATCGTCAGGCGAGCCGTTGCGGGCGTATTCGAGGGCGTAGTGGGCGTTGAAGCCGTTGGTCGGGTGTTTGTAGTGCAAACCTACGCCTGCCATCCAGTCGCTGTTACGTTTCCTGTCTTTGTATTTGTTGGCACCGGGCGCGATTTGGACGCGGTAGTTGAAGCCGTTGTCAAAGGTTTTGGATTCGTAGTTCAGTGCGATTTCACGGCCACCGAAACGGGTCATGCGTCCCATGGTTTGGGTGTGGTTGTTGCCGTTGAATGCGTCTTGGTGGCCGGTCAGGTAGTGCATGGGGGTACTGAGCCAGCCGGCACGGACGGTGCCGAAATCGCCGCGCAGACCGATATAGGAGTCGTCCGTACTCCAGCCGTTGTAGTCGAAGGCGACGAATGAATTGACGCCGTAGATGAGCTTGAGGTCTTTGTCGAGTTTTTCACTGCCCATAATCCAGATGCGGCTGTTGTTGTCGGATATATCGGTAGCGGATTGGCCTTTGCCGTTGCGTTCGTGCTCGATGGAGGTAAATATCCGTCCGCCGATTTTGGCTTCGTTATCGGACGCCAAAGCAGGAACGGCAAGCGGGACGGCAACCACAATCATCAGTAACTTCTTCATTTTATTCTCCTTTTGCTTAATTTTTCTGGGTCTGTGTTTAAACAGGGTTTTATACTATTTGAGGCTTGCAAAAAAATCAATATTTTTGTAATCACTTGTAACTTTTATTTCAAATTATTTCAAAAAATGTTTTTTACGGCGTTTTTTTGTGTTATCTTGCAAACCAATTCCAAAAACAGGCGGATTTTTTCGAATATCCATAGAGAATAAATCTTTTTATCCGCCCAAAATCAGAATATTTCCCTATCTTGTAGTCGTATGTAATTTTTTATTTCTACAAGACGCAAATGGAGGGGAGATAAGGAAAAGAGGAGAAACAACGTGCTGCCGACCAAACTTTATTCCGTATCGGCTTTATCGCTTGCCGTGGTGTTCGCGCTGTCGGCGTGCAACCGCGAAGTCAAGCCCGCGCCTGAATTCAAACGCAGCGAATACAATAAAATCGTCATCAGCAATGCGGTCGAACCGAGTACGCTCGACCCGCAGAAAAGCTCGGATATGGCGGCAGGCGCGATTATCCGTCAGATGATGGACGGCTTGGTCGGTACGGATGACGAAGGCAAAACCATTCCTGCGCTGGCGTTGAAATGGGAGCCGTCGGATGAAGGGCGCGTTTGGACGTTCCACCTGCGCGATGCGAAATGGAGCAACGGCGATCCGATTACCGCCGAAGATTTCGTGTACAGCTTCCGCCGCCTCGCCGATCCCGAAACCGCCGCGCCTTACAGCAGCTACTTGGAGGACGCGAAAGTACAGGGCGCGGCGGAGATTTTGCAAGGCAAGGCGAAGCCCGATACTTTGGGCGTGAAGGCTTTGGACGCGAAAACGCTGCAATTCACGCTCACCGCGCCTGTGCCGTATTTCCCCGATATGCTAATTCAGCAATTCACCTATCCCGTCCACCGCGCCACCGTCGAGAAATTCGGCGAAAAATGGACGCAGCCGGGCAATTATGTCTCCAGCGGCGCATACATCCTCAAAGAATGGCACGTCAACAGCCACATCACCATGGATAAAAACCCTGCTTATTATGACAGCAAAAAAGTATCCATCCCGCAGGCAGTGTTCCTCGCCATCGGCAAAGAATACGACCGCTACCGCGCCGACGAAGTAGATGTTACCTACGGCATTCCTTCCGACCAGATTAAGATTGCCGAAAAAGAATTTCCCGGACAGGTTCGGCGCGCGACTTTGCTGTGTTCTTGGTTTTTAGAGCCGAACTTAGAATCCGCCGAATTTAAAAATCCCAAAGTCCGCCGCGCGCTCAACCTGCTGACCGACCGCGCCATCATTACCAAGGTTGCCGGACGCGGCGACCAAGAAGCGTTCCAGCTTACCCCGCCGAATATGCAGGGCGGCGGCGAATCTGCCCCCGTGTGGAAGCCGCTCAAGCGCGAAGCGCGTATTGCCGAAGCAGAAAAACTCTTGCGTGAAGCGGGTTACAGCGAAGAGAAACCGTTCGAGTTCCAAATCATCTATACCACCAGCGAGGCCGCCAAGAAACAGATTACCGCGCTGCAATCCGTTTGGAAGGCGACCGTGCCGTTTGTGCGCCCCACGCTGATGAACGAAGAATGGAAAACCTTTTTGGACACCCGTATGCAAGGTAATTTCAGCATGGCGTTTGCAGGCTGGTGTTCCGACTACAACGACCCTGCGGGCATGCTCAATATTTTCAAATCCAACAATCCGAACAACGCCGTCCGCTACAAAGCCCCCGAGTTTGACAAGCTGATGGACAGCACGCTCGAAGCGGGTATTTCCGCCGAAGAGCGCGCCCGCCGCTACGTCAGCGCCGAGGCAATGCTGCAACGCGACGATGCCTTTATCCCGCTGTATCACCAAGTCAGTATCAATCTGGTGAAACCCGACATCCAAGGCTACTCCGACCGCGACCCGCTGAAAAACTACACCGTCAAGAATTGGTCGTTTGCACCCAAGAAGTGATTTGATAACATAGACACGTTTTTCAGACGACCTCCCTGTACACTAAATTGAAGAGGTCGTCTGAAACCGCGAAACCCTATTGGAGAATCCCGTTCATGAATACCGTATCGAATTACCTGTCCGCATTGCGCGAAGCCATGAAGGCGCAAGGCTTGGACGCACTCGTCATCCCCTCCGCCGACCCCCATCTTTCCGAATATCTGCCCGCACACTGGCAGGCGCGCCGCGAGTTGTCGGGCTTTACCGGCTCGGTCGGCACTTTCGTCGTTACCGCCGATGAAGCAGGCGTGTGGGTGGACAGCCGCTATTGGGAACAAGCCACCAAACAGCTTGCGGGCAGCGGCATCGAGCTGCAAAAAAGCGGGCAAGTTCCGCCGTACAACGACTGGCTCGCGGCAAACCTGCCCGAAAACGCCGCAGTCGGCATCCCTTCCGATATGGTGTCGCTCACCGGCAAACGCACTTTGGCGCAATCCCTAGCCGCCAAAAACATCCGCATCGAACACCCCGACGACCTGCTTGACCGCGTATGGAGCAGCCGCCCCTCCATCCCCGCCGAAACCGTGTTCATCCACGACCCCACCTACGTCTCCGAAACCGCTGCCGAAAAACTCGCCCGCGTGCGCGCCGTCATGGCGGAAAAAGGCACGGATTACCACTTGGTTTCCTCGCTTGACGACATCGCTTGGCTGACCAACCTGCGCGGCAGCGACGTACCATTCAACCCTGTGTTCGTGTCCTTCCTGCTGATCGGCAAAGACAACGCCGTCCTGTTTACCGACCAAGGTCGTCTTAACGCCGAAGCCGCCGCCGCGCTGCAAACCTCCGGCATCACGGTCGAACCTTATGCCCAAGTTGCCGACAAACTCGCGCAAATCAGCGGCGCGCTGCTCATCGAGCCGAACAAAACCGCCGTCAGCACGCTCGTGCGCCTGCCCGAAAGCGTGCGCCTTATCGAGAGCATCAACCCGTCCACCTTCTTCAAATCCGTCAAATCCGAAGCCGACATCGTCCACATCCGCGAAGCGATGGAACACGACGGCGCGGCGTTGTGCGGCTTCTTCGCCGAGTTTGAAGACATCATCGACAACGGCGGCAGCCTGACCGAAATCGACGTGGACACCATGCTCCACCGCTACCGCAGCGCACGTCCGGGCTTCATTTCGTTGAGTTTCGACACCATCGCGGGCTTCAACGCCAACGCCGCCCTGCCGCATTACAGCGCAACGCCCGAAAGCCACAGCACCATCAGCGGCAACGGCCTCCTGCTCATCGACTCCGGCGCGCAATACAAAGGCGGCACGACCGACATCACCCGCGTCGTCCCCGTCGGCACACCGAGTGCCGAACAAAAACGCGACAACACCCTCGTCCTCAAAGCCCATATCGCGCTTGCCGAAGCCGTGTTCCCCGAAAACATCCTCTCGCCGATGATAGACGCCATCTGCCGCAAACCCCTGTGGCAGGCGCAATGCGACTACGGTCATGGTACAGGCCACGGCGTAGGCTATTTCCTCAACGTCCACGAAGGTCCGCAAGTCATCGCCTGCGCCGCCGTTCCCGGCCCGCAGCACGCCATGAAAAAAGGCATGGTAACCTCCATCGAACCCGGACTCTACCGTCCCGGCAAATGGGGCATCCGCATTGAGAACCTCGCCGCCAACCAAGCCGTCGCCAACCCGCAGGAAACCGAGTTCGGCAGCTTCCTCTACTTCGAAACCCTGACCCTCTGCCCCATCGACACCCGCCTGATGGATACCGCCATGATGACCGACGGCGAAATCGACTGGGTCAACCGCTACCACGCCGAAGTCCGCCGCCGCCTCGAGCCGCTGACCGCAGGCGCGGCAAAAGCATGGCTGATCAAACGCACCGAACCGCTGGCGCGTTAACCGCGAAGGTCGTCTGAAAACGACTGTGGCGTGGGTTCTAACCACGAACCCGCGCCAACATCAAAAGGTCGTCTGAAAAGCGACCGTAGCATGGGCTTTGCCCACGAAAAACACCAGCAAAAAGGTCGTCTGAAACCCAAAATCCGATTTCAGACGACCTCCGAAACAAACCCCAAAACGCAGGCTTCCGCCCGCGACTGCCACAATAAAAAACCGTCCGAAATCCTATTCTAAAGTTTTCAGACGACCATAAAACAAAAGCCCGCACACCCAAAAACCAAGGGCCTGACTACAAAGAAGAGAAACCATCCCAAGCGTCCGAACACCCGTTCAGACCGCCTTCCCGTATTCAGGCATATTCCGACCCACCACGCCCCGAGCAGGTACGATATGCTGAAATTCATCATCCGCCGCATACTTTCCGCCATCCCCACCATGCTAGTACTGATTACCGTCTCATTCTTCCTGATGCGGCTCGCACCCGGCAGTCCCTTCACCGGCGACAAAAACGTACCGCCCGCCGTACTGGCCAACATCGAAGCCAAATACCACCTGAACGACCCGATGTACCTGCAATACTTCAACTATCTCAAACAACTCGCCCACGGCGACCTCGGTCCCTCGTTCAAATACAAAGACTACAACGTCAACGAGCTGCTCGCCCAAGCCCTGCCCGTTTCCGTCGAACTGGGCGTGTACGCCTTCATCATCTCGACCGTCTTGGGCGTACTCATGGGCACCATCGCCGCACTCAGGCGCAACACATGGGCGGACTACACCATCATGACCGCCGCCATGACCGGCATCGTCGTCCCCAGCTTCGTCAAAGCCCCCATCATGATTTTCATCTTCGCCATCACCCTCAAATGGCTGCCCGCCGGCGGCTGGAATGACGGCTCGTTGACCAGCCTTATCCTGCCCGTCGCCGCCCTCTCCATCGGCTATGTCGCAGGCCTCGCCCGCATCACGCGCGGCGCGATGATAGAAGTGTTGAACAGCCCCTACATCCGCACCGCCCGCGCCAAAGGGCTGTCCATGAACAGCATCGTCCTGCGCCACGCCCTGCGTCCCGCCATGCTGCCCATCCTCTCCTATCTCGTTCCCGCCTTCGTCGGCATCATCACCGGCGCCATCGTTATCGAAAGCGTCTTCGGCTTGCCCGGCATCGGACAACTCTTCGTCAACGGCGCGCTCAACCGCGACTACGGCATGATCTTGGGGCTGACCATCCTCGTCGGCGTACTGACCATCGTCTTCAACGCCATACTCGACATCCTCTACGCCCTGATCGACCCCAAAATCCGCTATTAAAAGCAAAAAAGGTCGTCTGAAAACCGGTTTTGCCGTTTTCAGACGACCCCCGAACAAAAAACGGAGAACACCATGCTATTCAACAAGAAAAATTCCCGCGCCATAGCAGACGCAGCCGAACAGGCACAAGTACACGGACGCAGCCTGTGGCAGGACGCGTGGCGGCGTTTCAGCAACAACAAAGCCGCCCTGTGCAGCGTCTTCATCCTTGCCGCCATTATCCTCTTCGTTATCGCCGTCCCTTGGGTCAGCGCCTACACCTACGACTACACCGACTGGGACAACATGCAAATCCCGCCTTCCTTCGCCACCCGCCACTACTTCGGCACCGACCTGCTCGGACGCGACCTCTTTACCCGAGCCGCCGCCGGCGGACGCATTTCCCTGCTCATCGGCATCGCAGGCGCACTCGTTGCCGTCGTCATCGGCACGCTCTACGGCGCACTCGCAGGCTTTTTCGGCGGCAAACTCGACTCCGTCATGATGCGCCTGCTCGAAATCCTCAACGCCTTTCCGTTTATGTTTTTCGTCATCCTGTTGACCACCTTCTTCGGACGCAACCTCTTACTCATCTTCGTCGCCATCGGACTCGTCTCATGGCTGGACGTCGCCCGCATCGTCCGCGGCCAAACCCTCAGCCTCAAACACAAAGAATTCGTCGAAGCCGCCCGCATCACAGGCGTATCCCGCCGCCGCATCGTTACCCGCCACATCATCCCCAACGTACTCGGCGTCGTCATGGTTTACGCCTCCTTGCTCGTACCCGGCATGATCATGTTCGAATCCTTCCTCAGCTTCCTCGGATTGGGCGTACAAGAACCCAAGACCAGTTGGGGTTCTATGCTCCAAGAAGGCGCAGCCTCCATGGAAGCCGCCCCGTGGCAGCTCCTCGTCCCCTGCTTCTTCCTCGTCGCCACCCTCTTCTGCTTCAACTTCATCGGCGACGGCCTGCGCGACGCACTCGACCCCAAAGACCGCTGACACACACAACGAGGACACACCCATGACCACCCCATTGCTCACCGTCGAAAACCTCGACATCCGCTTCCAGCTCCACGACAAAACCGTCCACGCCGTGCGCAACATCAGCTTCCAAGTCGCTAAAGGCGAAACCCTCGCCCTCGTCGGCGAATCCGGTTCAGGCAAATCCGTTACCGCCATGTCCCTCATGCGCCTCCTGCCCGAAAACAGCACCCGCTACGGACAAAACTCGCGCATCACCTTCGACGGCACATCCATCCTCGACGCAGACGAAAAAAACCTCCGCAGCCTGCGCGGCGGACGCATCAGCTTCATCTTCCAAGAGCCCATGACCTCGCTCAACCCCTTCATGAAAATCGGCACCCAGCTCACAGAAGCCCTGCGCGTCCACAACAAAACCATCACCCGCAAAGCCGCCCGCGAACGCATCCTCGACCTCCTCAACCGCGTCGGCATCCGCGAAGCAGAACGTCGTCTGAAACAATACCCCCACGAATTCTCAGGCGGCCAGCTCCAGCGCATCATGATCGCCATGGCGCTGCTCAACGACCCCGCCCTGCTCATCGCCGACGAACCCACCACCGCCCTCGACGTCACCATTCAAGCAGAAATCCTTGACCTCCTGCACGACCTCCAAAAACAAATGGGCATGGCGATTATCTTCATCACCCACGACCTCGGACTCGCCGAACACTACGCCGAAACCGTCTGCGTCATGAAAGACGGCGAAATCGTCGAGCGCGGCAAAATCAAACAAGTTTTCTCCAACCCGACCCACCCCTACACCGCCCAACTCATCCACTCCGTCCCCAAAGGCATGAAAGACCCCGTAGAAGGCAACCCGCCCGAGCTCATCCGTGCCGACGGCATCAACGTCCACTTCACCCTCAAACACAACTTCTTCGGCAAACCCCTCAAAACCTTCCACGCCGTCAAAAACATCAGCCTCGCCATCCGCCAAGGCGAAACCCTCGGCATCGTCGGAGAATCCGGTTCCGGCAAATCCACGCTCGGCAAAGCCATCATGCAAATGCTCCCCTACCAAGGCAGCATACACTTCGACAACAGCGACCTCGCCGCCCTCACCCCCGAGCGCGCGCGCCAGCTCAAAGCCGAACGCCAAATGGTCTTCCAAGACCCCTACGGCTCACTCTCCCCCCGCCTCACCGTCGGCGAAATCATAGGCGAAGGTCTCACCGTCCACCGCCCCGAAATGACCAAAGCCCAACGCACCGAACTCGTCCTCAAAGTCCTGGACGAAGTCTCCCTGCCTGCCGACGCACTCAACCGCTACCCGCACGAATTTTCAGGCGGACAACGCCAACGCATCGCCATCGCCCGCGCCCTCATCCTGCGGCCCAAGTTCATCCTCCTCGACGAACCCACCTCCGCCCTCGACCGCTCCGTCCAAATCAAAGTCGTCGAACTGCTGCGCGGACTCCAAACCAAATACGGACTGACCTACATCTTCATCAGCCACGACCTCTCCGTCGTCCGCGCCGTCAGCGACAACGTCGCCGTCATGCAGCACGGAGAACTCGTCGAATACGGCAGCGCAGACCAAATCTTCCACCACCCGCAGAAAGACTACACCAAACGCCTCATCAACGCCGCCTTCGACCTCTGACCCAAGGTCGTCTGAAAACTAGATGTGGCGTGGGCTTCGCCCACGAACCTGTCTAACGTCAAAAGGTCGTCTGAAACTGAAAAATACAGTTTCAGACGACCTTTTTATATTTCAAACAACCATTATTTGTGTGCAAAGCCCACGCTACCGCTTCCACATCGCAGGACCCATTCCAATATTTCAAAAATATAACGAATGCAAACAGAAGCTTCCATTCCTCCGTTCTCCGCTGAAATCACACAACCCGTAGTGTGGGCTTCGCCCACGAACCCCACAAATACCAAAAGGTCGTCTGAAACACAAACCTAGTTTTTCAGACGACCTCTCCACAGCCTTACTCACTTCGGCAAATTTCAACGCAAACTTTACCAATCCAACCCATAATCTCCTCCAGCATCCGTCATTCCCGCGCAGGCGGGAATCCATCGGAAACCCTAAGAAACAGATATTCAAAAACAGTTGCCGAAATTCAAGAGTAGATTCCCGCCTGCACGGGAATGACGGCAAACAAATATCCCGTCGGATATGGATATTCACCCACCAAACTGCAACCACGCAGCGTGTACTTTACCCGCAAACCACCCAAATACAAAAAAACCGTCCCAGACCCAACTCTGACAACTGTAGCGTGGGCTTCGCCTATAAATCCCCAAAATACCAAAAGGTCGTCTGAAACCCAACTTTCAGACGACCTTTTTTCTAATCCCATCTACTTCATCGCAGCCTTCAATGCAAACGCTGCCAACAGCGCCCCTAAGCGGAATTTTCGGGGAATGGCAAGTCCTGCCGTTTTATACAGGAGGCGTGTGCGGTTCAGTTCGCTACCCAAGTCCAGCAGCGTCATCAGCTTATCTGACTTGCGATCGTCCTGTTCTTTCCATTTTTGCTGTTTCATATGCGATGCCTCGATTCTCAGGCGAACCAGCTTGGCTTCCAGTTGCAGCAGTTCGCGTGCCTCATCGCGTTCCGTTTTATTCATCGTCCTCTCCTTCCTGCATTTCTTGTCCGCGCAGACAGGCAATGTCTGCCTTAATGTCCTGCAAGGTTGCTGCGATTTGGTTGTTTTGGCTGCGCCAGTCTTTTGCGACTTTGCCGAACAAGACCGCAATGACGATTAGGCTGACGATGGTAATCCCGAAGAATACCCATATCGCTGCGGTATCCGACAACACGCGGTTTAGTCCGAAAAGCAGACTGATGAATGCAATCAGCAGCAAGATGCCCGATACGACCAGCCATATGATGATGCGGAACACGTTTTCCGCCTGCTCCGCCAAATCCAGATTCAAAATCTGCAACCGCAGCAAAAGCAAATCAATACCTTGATTCAGCAGCGTTTTCGTATGTTCGATATTTTGTCTGATACCCATATTCCGATTTCCCTGATTGCTCCGAAACGGACAATCCGAAGGCTTTGGGGTCGTCTGAAACCTTCGCCACCCCTCATAAGCAAACGCCGCCGGAACAAGACTTTGGGAAATCGTGTCCGGACGGCATTCCTGTTTGACCGATTATCGGCGGTTCAGCAAGACGCCGACGACCAAGCCTGCCAATGCGGCAAAGCCCATTGCGTAATAAGGTTTGTCGTGTACGGCTGCATCGGCTTGACGCGCGCCGCGTTTGATGCGGTCGCCCGCTTCTTCTCCAAACTCGGCAAAGCGTTTTTTGCCTTCTTGGAAACGCTCTTCTGCCAATTCTTCAAATTCGTCGTATTTTTCGCGTGCGCGGTCAGCATGATGTCTGATGCGCTCGCCCGCTTCGTCTTCAAAACGATATAAACGCTCTTTGGCGGCTTCGAGTTTTTCCTGCAATTTGGCTTTGGCTTTTTTACCTTCTTCCGAACCGGCTTCCACGCCTTTGGTGTACAGTTCTTCGACATCGTTCATTACATCTTGAATGTCTTTCAACAAAGCTTCTTTGCGGGATTCAAAATCATGTTTTTTCATTACCTTCTCCTTGATGTTCCTTACCGTTGAAATAACAGATTGTTCATCTGTTAACTGATTATAACCCCTTTACACTTCTGCTCAAGTCAATTCGGCTAAAGGTGGTTTGAAAACATGTAAAGATTGACGCGGGAGATAAAAAGGTCGTCTGAAAACCTGTTTCCAAATTTTTGGCTCCTCAACATAAACCATCCCTCTACCCAAAAATAACGAAAATCAAAGAAAGAGCAAGAACACCCACACCATCCCATCCTTAAAAATACCACCAAGACAATCTGAAACATTTCAGACGACCTTTTGCAATACCTTTTACCTGTCTATCCTAATATTCTTTCTCAATAAAAACAGATATAATTTCGAATCTTACAAATTCTTAACAAAGGTATCACGATCATGGCAATCAATCCCACCAAACTCTTTGACGGTCTTGCCAAGCTCGTACAATCGGAAGACAAAGCAAACTTCATCTACGGCTTCCTTCGCCTGTTCGATACCCCGAAAGCCACCATCACCAAACTGCAAAACCAAACTCCCGGCACCAACGTTGCCGATATGCCTTTACTCGGCGAAATTGCCCTCAGCCGCAAACTCTATTTCAAACCTGCCGACCCCGGGGCAGACATTTACGACATCCTGCAAACCCTGAAACAATCACCTTCCGCCGGCAAAAACAAAATCCGCTTCTTTATCGTAACCGATTTTCAAAACATCGCCGCCTATGACACTAAGGCCGATGACTATCTCGAATGTGCCTACACCGATTTGGCTCAGAACTACGGCTTTTTCCTTCCCCTTGCAGGCTTGGAAAAAAGCAGCGGATTTGAAGAAAATCCCGCCGACACCAAAGCCGCCGAAAAAATGGGGCGTCTTTTCGATCATATCCGCCGCACCAACCATCTTGAAAAACCCGAAGACATCCATGCCCTCAATGTCTTCCTGACCCGCCTGCTCTTCTGCTTTTTTGCCGAAGACACCAAAATCTTCCCTAAAGACGGCTTTACCAAACTCATCGAAAGCCATACGCACAAAACCGGCGAAAATACAGACGAAGTCCTGACTGCACTTTTCCAAACCCTCGACACGCCACCTGAAAATCGTTCCGAAGCCCTGCCCGTCCATCTTGCAAATTTCCCCTATGTCAACGGCGGACTTTTCCAAGCAGACGAGCCCGTTCCCGATTTCGATGCCCGCACCCGCCGCCTCTTGCTCGAATGCGGCAAACTCGACTGGTCCGAAATTAATCCCGACATCTTCGGCTCCATGTTCCAAAGCGTCATTAATCCCGCCCAACGTAGCCGCCTCGGACAGCACTACACCTCCGTCCCCAACATCATGAAAGTCATCAAGCCACTCTTTCTTGACGACTTTCAGGCGGCATTCCAAGGCATCTTCAAACGCTTTTCCAGCGATGAAGGTCGTCTGAAAGCCCTATACGGCCTCTCCATGCGGCTGGGCAACATCAAAATCTTCGATCCCGCCTGCGGCAGCGGCAATTTCCTGATTATCGCCTACAAAGAGCTGCGCCGCCTCGAAATCGAAATCTTCAAGGCCGTCAAAAAAATCGACAGCAACGCCCTATTCGACAGCAGAATCCGTCTCGACCAGTTTTACGGCATCGAGCTGGACGACTTTGCCCACGAAATCGCCATGCTTTCCCTCTGGCTTGCCGAACACCAGATGAACCTTGCCCACGAAAGCGAAATCGGCAACAGCCTGCCCACCCTGCCCCTCAAAAGCGGCGGCAACATTAAGGCCGCCAACAGCCTGCGCGAAGACTGGGAGGCCTTCTGCCCCCGCAGCAACCGCGCAGAAGACGAAGTCTATATCGTCGGCAATCCTCCCTTTGGCGGCTCAAATTCGCGAGACGACGGGCAAAACCAAGATATGGATATGGTTTTTGACGGTTGGAAAAAATACGGCGTATTGGATTACGTTGCCTGTTGGTTTTGGAAGGGTGCGCAATATATCCGCGCCAGCCGCGCCAAGCTCGCCCTTGTCGCCACCAATTCCATCAGCCAAGGAGACCAAGTCGCCACCCTTTGGCCCGGCATCTTCGCATTGGGCAACCGCATCGTCTTCGCCTACCAGACCTTCCCTTGGTCAAACAACGCCAAAGACAAAGCCGCCGTTCACGTCGTCATCATCGGATTGGAAGCCGTACGCATTTCAGACGACCTGCAAAACAGTCTCAACCTCAGCGATGTGCAGCCCAAACTCTACAAACTCCTCGACAAGGAATGGCACAGCCAAAGTGTTGCCAACATCAGCCCCTATCTGATTGCAGGCAGCAATCTTGCGGTTGCCGCCCGTGAACAGCCTTTATGCAACGTTTCCAAAATGGTTTACGGCAACAAACCCGTCGAAGGCGGCAACCTCATCCTGACCACAGAAGAAAAAGACAGCCTCATCGCCCGTGAGCCGCAGTCTGCCAAATGGATTAAAAAACTGCTCGGTTCCGACGAATTCCTCAACGGCAAACAACGTTGGTGCCTCTGGCTGACCGACCTGACCCAAGAAGACCTTGACAATCTGCCCGAAAAACATCCCCTCGTTGCCGAAAGGGTAGAAAACGTACGCGCTGTCCGCCTTGCCAGTAAAAAAGCTGCAACCGTTCAAAAAGCAGACATCCCCCATTTGTTTGATGAAATCCGCCATCCTACTTCTGGAAACTACATCCTCGTTCCCCGTGTATCCTCCGAGCGCCGCGAATACGTCCCGATGGCATTTTTTGACAGCGAAGTCATCAGTACCGATCGCAATCAAATGATTCCTAATGCCAGCCTCTACGAATTTGGTATCCTCAATTCAGCCATGCACAATGATTGGATGCGTGTGGTAACAGGTCGTCTGAAAAGTGATTACAACTATTCCGGTACACTGGTGTACAACAATTTTCCTTGGCCCGAAGCCGGCGAAGCCCAAAAAGCGCACATCACTTCACTTGCTGAAAACATCCTGCTTATCCGCGCCGACTACCCCGACCAAACCCTCGCGCAGCTCTACGATCCAGACAAAATGCCGCCGCCGCTCAAAGAAGCCCATCTCCGCCTTGATGCCGCCGTTGACCGCCTCTACCGCGCCAAACCCTTTTCAGACGGCATGGAGCGCGTAGAATTTTTGTTTGACTTATACGAAAAAGCCATCAACGGCCAAACCACGCCGTAAAACGGTATCTTTGCCCCGACATCACCGTCTTTAAAAGGAAAATATCTTGACTATCCCCCTGCTCCACGTCGAATACGGACAAACCGGCAACAGCACCAAACCAAACAATATGGGCATGCGCGAAATGCAGGCCAAAGCGTTTGCCAAACGCGACGCGCAATATTTGCTGCTCAAAGCGCCGCCCGCCTCAGGCAAATCCCGCGCGCTGATGTTTTTGGCTCTGGACAAGCTGGCCCATCAAGGCATCAAAAAAGCGATTATCGCCGTCCCCGAAATGTCCATCGGCGGCTCGTTTGCCGATACCGAATTGGCGAAACACGGCTTTTTTGCCGATTGGCGCGTCAAGCCGGAAAACAATCTCTGCACCGGCAGCGGCGACGATAAAGACCAAGGCAAAGTGGATGCCTTTATCCGCTTTATGCGCGGCAATGCCCAAGTTTTGGTCTGCACCCATGCGACTTTCCGCTTTGCTTTCGACAAACTCGCAGATGTCGGGGCATTTAATGACACGCTGGTGGCGATTGACGAGTTCCATCATGTTTCTGCGGAAGTCAACAACCGTTTGGGTGCAGTCTTGGACGAAATCATGAGCAATTCCTCGGCTCATATTATCGCCATGACCGGCTCGTACTTCCGAGGCGACGCCGTACCGATTTTGAGCGAAGAAGACGAAACCAAGTTTGAAAAAGTAACCTACACCTACTATGAACAACTCAACGGCTACCGATATTTGAAATCTCTGGGATTGGGCTACCATTTCTACCAAGGCCGCTATCTTGATGCTTTGGGTGAAGTGCTCGATCCGTCGAAAAAGACGATTATCCATATTCCCAACGTCAATTCGGGCGAAGCGGCGGTCGATAAGTATTCGGCAGTCGACCACATCATCGACACATTGGGCGAATTTGTGGAAAAAGACCGTGAAACAGGCATCATCACGGTCAAAGCGTATGATGGCAGGCTGCTGAAACTGGCAGACTTGGTGGACGACCGTAAAACATCCGACCGTTCTTTAATTCAGGCATATTTACGCAATATCAAATCGCGCGATGATATGGATATTATTGTTGCGCTGGGTATGGCGAAGGAGGGTTTCGACTGGCCCTATTGCGAGCATGTGCTGACCATAGGCTACCGCAGCTCGATGACGGAAGTCGTCCAAATCATCGGTCGCGCCACCCGAGATTGTGAGGGGAAAACGCATGCTCAATTTACCAATCTGATTGCGCAGCCCGATGCGGCAGATGAAGATGTCCAAGTGTCGGTCAATAATCTTTTGAAGGCGATTACGCTGTCGCTGCTGATGGAGCAGGTATTGGCGCCCAATATCACTTTCCGCCGCCGTTCGGATATGAAACCAGGTGAAAAGCCTAATCCTGGTGATGTAGTTGTCGACGATACGACACTGCCCGCCTCTAAAAGAGTCATTGATATTCTGAATAAGGATTCAGACGACCTTATCGCTGCATTGATGCGGGATACGAAAAATGCCAAACGCTATATTCAGGAAGACACGCCTGCTTCTGCCATCAATGAAACCGCGCTGCCGAAAATTGTTGCCCACCGTTATCCCGAGCTGTCAGCAGAAGAGCAAGACCAAGTTGTGCAAGGGACACTGGCCAAAATGGCGGCAACCCAGGGCGGCGGCATAAAAGACGGCAAGGATTTACCTGATAACGCGCTTATCGAGGATGAAAAAACCTATGTCAAACAAGGAGATTTTTTTGTCGATACGGTTAAGTTGCAAGAAGCGGGGCAGACTTATTCTGCCGAAGAAACCGTCAGGGAACGCGATTTGCCTGACAACGCGCAAATCAAAAATCCGCAAACAGGCGAAGTCAAAACTGCTGACAACCGTTTTATCAAAGTCGGCGAAAAATTTATCAATGTGGACAGGTTGAATGTGGATTTAATCCGCGAAGTCAATCCTTTCAGGGACGCATATGAAGTTTTGTCCAAAAATGTGGACGCGCCGCTGTTGAAAGCGATTCAGGATTATGTGCAGGCAGACCGCATTCAAATGACGGAAGATGAAGCCGCTATGCTGTGGCCGCGCATCAATGAATTTGTCCGCAACAACAATCGGATGCCTGACAAGGATTCAGACGACCCCTTGGAAAAACGCATGGGCGAGGCCTTAATCTATATCCGCCGCCAAAAAGCGGAACGTATGGCAAGGGGCTGAATATGTTGCTAAAAGGTATGCGCGTTGATTCCATAATCATCAGCTTGGACGATATTTTCAATCACGATGATTTAGGCCTGCTTGCCGATGTCAAACCGATTGCACCCAAAGCCGATGAAAATGCAATGGTTTTGCAAACATTCAAAGAAGTCGAATCGTTTTTCAGACGACATGGACGTTTGCCGAACAATGATGGCAATTTGGATGAGAAAATTTTAGATAGGAAATGGCAAGCCTTGCTGAACAACAAACAGCATTGTGAAACCCTCCGACAACACGATACGCTCAATCTGCTGAGGCCGTCTGAAAAAACGGAACGCTCTAAAGCAGAAAATGTGGTTACGCTGGAAGATATCTTCAACAGCGACGATTTGAATCTGCTTGATATAGGAAATACGGATATTTTCCGGATGGAACATATCCCGCAGCGGGCAGCAAATGGATCTCCCTATGAGGATGAAAACAATGCAGTACGAAAACCGTGTATAGATTTTTGGCGGTTTGAAGCTTGGTTTAAGCAAATCCACCATATGCTCAAACACGGCGAAGCCCACTTCGAACGCCTAAAAACGGAAACCTTCCTGCAACCGGGCGATGTATTCCTATTACACGGGGCTTTGTGTTATGTCGCTGATTTTGCAGAGACGGAAGACAGGAAAAGTACAAGAGGAAACAGACGGTTGCGCGTTATTTATGAAAACGGGACGGAATCCAACATCCTGACCCGTTCACTCGCCCGCGCTGTCTATAAAGATGAAAACGGTAAAAAGGTTATGCTGGCCGATACTGAAGCCCTGCCGGATATTTTGACCGCCGATAATCAGCCGGATTTGGTAACTGGACAGCTTTATATCGTCAAACTGCTTCAACCCAAACCGCAGCTTGCCGCCTATAAAAATCTCTATAAAATAGGCTTCACTACGGATACGGTAGAAACCAGAATCGCTAATTCGGAAAACGATACTGCTTTCTTGGAAAGCAAAGTTGTCCCTGTATTGTCTTTTGAATGCCGAAATATCAATCCACATACGTTCGAACGTTTATTACACGCCTTCTTTGCTGCACAAAAACTGAATATCCGCCTGATGGGAAAAGACGGGAAAAGTTACATCCCAAACGAATGGTTTGATGTCAGATTGGATGTTATTGAAAAAGCCGCCGAATACATTGTCAACGGTACAATTAACCAATACCGCATGGACAACACAACTGGGGAAATTTTTCAAAAACTGATGAAATAAAACAGTTTTATAAGTAGGAATCCTCCTACCAGCGCCCTTAGGTTGCGAATCCTATTAGTTTTGATTTAAGTTGCGGAACAAATATCCTTATCTGCCATATTTCCATTAGATTAAAGGTCGTCTGAAAACCTGTTTCCAAGTTTTCAGACGACCTTTCAGCTTTTCAGTCAAAAAGACTAGGCGTTGTTACGCCAAGCCTTTTGCTTTCAACACTTCCAGCATGGTGCTGCCCAATTCGGCAGGGCTGCGGGTGTAGGCGATGCCGGCTTTTTCGAAAGCGGCGAATTTTTCTTCCGCAGTACCTTTGCCGCCGGAGATAATCGCACCGGCGTGGCCCATGCGTTTGCCTTTAGGAGCGGTCACACCCGCGATGTAACCGACGACGGGTTTGGTTACGTTGGATTGGATATATTCGGCTGCTTCTTCTTCCGCAGTACCGCCGATTTCACCGATCATGATGATGGCGTCGGTATCGGGGTCTTCTTGGAAGAGTTTCAGCGCGTCGATTTGGTTCATGCCCGGAATCGGGTCGCCGCCGATACCGATACAGGTTGATTGACCCAAGCCCAGTTTGGTGGTTTGTGCCACGGCTTCGTAAGTCAATGTACCGGAACGGGAAATGATGCCGATGCGGCCCGGAGTGTGGATGTGGCCCGGCATAATGCCGATTTTGCACTCGCCCGGAGTAATCACGCCAGGGCAGTTAGGACCAACCAAACGTGTGCCGTTGCCGTTGGTTTCCAAGTAGCGTTTGGCTTTGAGCATGTCCAGAGTCGGTACGCCTTCGGTAATCACAACCACCAAGCCTACGCCGGAATCAACGGCTTCAACGATAGAATCCAGTACAAACGGAGCGGGAACGTAAATTACAGATGCGTCCGCGCCGGTTTCTTTAACCGCTTCTTTCATGGTATTGAACACGGGCAGGTTCAGGTGGGTTTGACCGCCTTTGCCCGGGGTAACGCCGCCGACGACTTTAGTGCCGTAAGCCAGAGCTTGTTCGGAGTGGAAAGTACCGTTTTTACCGGTGAAACCTTGAACCAATACTTTGGTGTCTTTATTAATCAATACGCTCATTCTTTTCTCCTTAGGCGTTTACGGCTGCGACAATTTTTTCGGCTGCGTCATTCAGGCCGTCGGCGGAAGTCAGTTTCAGACCTGATTCGTTCAGGATTTTCGCGCCGAGTTCGGCGTTGTTGCCTTCCAAACGGACAACGACAGGCACGTCAACGTTGATTTCTTTAACGGCTGCCACGATGGCTTCCGCAATCATGTCGCAACGGACGATACCGCCGAAGATGTTGATCAATACGCCTTTGACGGATTTGTCTTCGAGAATCAGTTTGAACGCTTCAACCACGCGCTCTTTGGTCGCGCCGCCGCCTACGTCGAGGAAGTTGGCAGGTTGGCCGCCTTTCAGTTTGATGATGTCCATGGTCGCCATCGCCAAACCGGCACCGTTCACCATACAGCCGATGTTGCCTTCCAGCGCAACGTAGTTCAGGTCGAATTCGGAGGCTTTCAGCTCGCGTTCGTTTTCTTGGGATTTGTCGCGCAATTCGGCAATTTTCGGCAGGCGGTAGAGCGCGTTGCTGTCGATACCGATTTTGCCGTCCACGCAGGCCAGCGCGCCGTTTTCGCGAACTGCCAGCGGGTTCACTTCAAACAGGGCGAAGTCGTTTTCGACAAACGCTTTGTACGCGCCGGTCATCAGTTTGACGAACTCGTTGATTTGTTTGTCTTTCAAGCCCAGTTGGAACGCCACTTCACGCGCTTGGCAAGGTTGCAGACCGACCAGCGGGTCAACGGTTACTTTGAAGATTTTTTCAGGGGTTTCGGCGGCAACTTTTTCGATTTCCACACCGCCTTCGGTCGAAGCCATGAACGTAATGCGACGGGTAGAACGGTCGACCACCGCGCCCAAATACAGCTCGGTTTGCACCGGATACATGTCTTCGCAAACCAAAACGCTGTTGACCGGCTGACCGTTGGCATCGGTTTGATAAGTAACCAGATTGGTGCCAATCAGGCTTTCCGCCACTTCTTTGGCTTCTTCACGGCTTTTGACGACTTTTACGCCGCCCGCTTTACCGCGTCCGCCTGCGTGGACTTGGGCTTTGACGACGGCAAATTTTCCGCCCAGTTTGTCGTAAGCGGCTGCGGCTTCTTCGCCGTTGTGCGCCAAAATACCGCCTTGCACGGGCAAGCCGTAGCTTGCCAGCAGTTCTTTAGCCTGATACTCGTGTAGATTCATGGATTTCTCCTTTAGATTAGTGGAATGCCCTGAGACTGCCTCTGAATGGCAACCCCGTGCGTTTCAGACGACCTTTCGGCGGTCGGAAAATCGTCGTTTCACTTGCTGAACGGCAACCACATCCGCGCAAGCAGATACATGATTGCACCGCCGCCCCCGAGAATAAAAAAGACGATGCCTTTTTTACGCGAATTCGGGCAGAGCAGGTAAACGGCAAGGCTGAAACTGATAAATAACAAAGCTACGCGCCAAACCAATTCTTTGTCTTTGAAACGGTTGAGCGTATAAGTTTCGGTCATCATCACATACATCTGCCACAACGCGGCCATACACATGCTGATGATGCCCATCGGTATAAACAGGATACCGATTACTTCTTTATTCATAATCAAATGCTGTCTGTGAATGTGTCGCCGATTATATATAGTGGTTCAAGTTTAAACCAGTACTGCGTTGCCTCGCCTTGCCGTACTATCGTACTGTCTGCGGCTTCGTCGCCTTCTCCTGAATTTAAACTTAACCCGCTATCGCAGCAGATTCAAATAGAAAATACTTAAATCGTCATTCCGACAAGAGAACAATGGCAACTGATATGCCCTATTTTCTCTCTATACCTATCGGAACATCGCTTCCGAACATTCATCTTTCCGAAAAGGTCGTCTGAAACTTTTTCAGACGACCTTTTATGCTTTACTTGGCCTCCTCAGCCGTGCAAAGCGCGTTTGTCGGCGGCCAGTGCGGCTTCGTGAACCACTTCGGACAAGGTCGGGTGGGCATGGATGATGCGGGCGATGTCTTCGCTGCTGGCAAAGAATTCGAGCGCAGTGACGCCTTCGGTAACCAATTCGCTGACAACCGGGCCGATCATGTGTACGCCCAAGATGCGGTCGGTTTTGGCATCTGCCAACACTTTGACCGTACCTTTTGCCTTGCCCATTGCCAACGCGCGACCGTTTGCACCAAAGCCGGAAGTGCCTTTTTTGTATTCCACACCTTCGGCTTTGAGCTGCTCTTCGGTTTTACCGACCCAAGCGATTTCGGGGTCGGTGTAAATCACGAACGGTACGTTGTTGAAATCGATATGCGGTTTCTGTCCGGCGATGCGCTCGGCAACGGCCACGCCCTCGTCGCTGGCTTTGTGTGCCAGCATCGGGCCGCGAACCACGTCGCCGATTGCCCAGACATTAGGCAGGTTGGTGCGGCATTCGCCGTCCACTTTGATAAAGCCGCGCTCGTCTTTTTCCAAGCCGACGGCTTCGGCGTTCAAGCCTTTGGTGTTCGGAATACGGCCGATGGCGACGATGAGTTTGTCGAATACTTCGGTTTTGGCTTCGCCTGCGGCAGTTTGGTAGGCAACGGAAACACCTTTGCCTTCAGATTTGATGTCGCCGATTTTTACGCCCAGTTCGATGTTCAAGCCCTGCTCTTTGGTAAAGTATTTGAAGGCTTCTTTGGCGATTTGCTGGTCGGCGGCGGCAAGGAAGGTCGGCATGGCTTCGAGGATGGTAACTTGCGAACCGACACGGTTCCATACAGAACCCATTTCCAAACCGATCACACCCGAACCGATGACGCCGAGTTTGGCGGGCACTTCGGTCAGGTTCAATGCGCCTTCGTTGTCCAATACGTTTACATTATCGATGGCAACCTGTGGCAGCGGACGCGGCACGGAACCGGTCGCTACGATGACGTGTTTGGCTTCGATAACGGTTTTCTCGCCTTTGTTATCGACTTCGATTTGGTAGGCATCGCCGTTTTTTCCGGCAAATGAAGCCGTACCGAACAGGCTGGTTACTTTGTTTTTTTGGAACAGGAATTTCACGCCGCCGGTGAGCTTGGTTACGATGGCGTCTTTGCGTGCAATCATTTTCGCCGCGTCGAATTTGATGTCGCCGACGCTGATGCCGTGTTCGGCAAAATCATGCTGCGCAGCGTGGAAATGTTCGCTGGATTGCAACAGGGCTTTGGAAGGAATGCAGCCGACGTTCAGGCAGGTGCCACCTAGCGCGGGCGCATCGCCTGCTTTGTTGACGCCCGCATCGACACAGGCGGTTTTGAAACCCAGTTGGGCGGCGCGGATGGCGGCAACATATCCGCCGGGGCCTGCGCCGATGACTACTACATCGTATTGAGACATGTGAAAAATCCTTTGTTTGACATTTTTGCCGCAGGAAAACCTTCGGCAAAAGTTCATCCACTACATTTTGCATAAGAGGTCGTCTGAAAGCGCGGCTTCAACGCAGTTAAAACTCATTCTGCCTTTTTCAGAGTGCGAAGCCTGCCCGCAGGCACGACCTTTTGAAACTTCAGCCCGATTGGTTCGAACGCATCAGCGGCGGCAGGAATGCGGGCTGTACTCCCTGACTTCCTGTCCGGTAAAATTGTTGTAAACGCGCACGGTAGCGTGCGGATAACGTTTGCACAAAACGCTGCGGGCGACGGGAATGCCTGCTTTGTTGCTGTCCATTTCAAAACGCTTGTTCAACATTCTGCCGCGCGCGTCGTAGGCGTTAACGGAATATTCCTTTCCTTCGAATGCGGCACACGCGCCAAGCAGGGAAACGACAGCCAAAAGCGGAAACAGGGAGATGGGTTTCATGGATATACTCCTATGGGTTTTCATACCGTTTGCTTATGCACGGAAAATGGCAGCAACAAACTTTCTCCCTTAGATTTCAAACATCCCGCCGTTTTCAGACGACCTTTTTTCGTTCCAAGGTCGTCTGAAAACCGGTAAGCAGCCCGATTTCAAACTGCTCTGTTTTTATCCGCTTTATATATCCCTTTGACGGCGTTTACAGATCCAACAACAGGCGTGCCGGATCTTCCAGCGCGTCTTTGATGGCAACCAAAGTCAGCACGGCTTCGCGGCCGTCGATGATGCGGTGGTCGTAAGAAAGTGCCAAATACATCATCGGACGGACGACGACTTGACCGTTTTCCACGACTGCGCGCTCTTTGGTCGCGTGCATACCCAAAATGGCGGATTGCGGCGGATTGATAATCGGGGTGGACATCATAGAGCCGAATGTACCGCCGTTGGTGATGCTGAACGTACCGCCGGTCAAATCTTCCAGCGCGATTTTGCCATCTTTGGCTTTTTTGGCGTAATCGACGATGGCTTGCTCGATGTCGGCAATGCTCATTTGGTCGGCATCACGCAGAATCGGTACGACCAAACCGCGCGGGCTACCGATGGCGATACCGATGTCGAAGTAACCGTGATAAACGATGTCGTTGCCGTCAACGGAAGCATTCACCACCGGATATTTTTTCAGCGCGGCAACGGCTGCTTTGACGAAGAAAGACATGAAGCCGAGTTTGACGCCGTGTTCTTTCTCGAATTTTTCTTTGTATTTCGCACGCAAGTCCATGATGGGTTTCATGTTGACTTCGTTGAACGTGGTCAGAATCGCGTTTTCCTGTTGCGAAGCCAAGAGACGTTCGGCAACACGGGCGCGCAGGCGACTCATCGGAACGCGTTGTTCCGGGCGTGCGCCTGCCGGAACAGGTGCAGGAGCAGCAGCGGGTGCAGCAGCAGGTTTGGCGGCAGCGTTTTGCACATCTTCTTTCAAGACGCGACCGTCGCGGCCGGAACCTTGCAGCGCATTCACATCCACGCCGGTTTCGGCGGCCAGCTTCGCAGCGGCAGGCATGGCGGCATTGGTTTGCGCAGCGGCGGGAGCGGCTTCAGGTGCAGGAGCGGCGGCTGGGGCTTCAGCAGAAGCGGAAGCGGTTGCTGCGGTGTCGATGCGTGCCAACACTTGCTCGGCGGCAACGGTTTCGCCGTTTTGAGCGATGATTTCAACCAATACGCCGGCTTGTGGGGAAGGTACTTCCAAAACCACTTTGTCGGTTTCGATGTCGATCAGGATTTCGTCGCGCGCTACGGCTTCGCCGACTTTTTTCTTCCATTCCAAGAGCGTGCCTTCGGATACGCTTTCGGACAGCATGGGTACTTTTACGTCAATAATCATTTTGTGTCTCCGGATGGTCGTTGGTTTTCAGACGACCTGTTGTGTGTTATCTCTTTTGTTTGGCGGGCGTTCCGTCTGAAGTGTTTCATTCGGAACGCCGCACCGTATTGCGTTACAGCGTCATGGCGTCTTCAACCAGTTGTTTCAGCTGGGCGACGTGTTTGCTCATATAGCCGACTGCGGGCGATGCGCTGCTCGGACGGCCGGCATAAGACAGTTTTTGGCTTTCGCCGATAACGTCTTCCAAGCGGTGGCGGATTTGGTAGAACGCGCCTTGGTTTTTCGGCTCTTCTTGCGCCCAAACCACGGATTTCGCGTTCGGATATTTCGCCAACTCTGCACGCACTTCGTCGTATGGGAACGGATAAAGCTGCTCGACGCGGACGATGGCGACATCGTTTTCCAGTTTGCGCTCGGCACGGCCTGCTTCCAAATCGTAGTAAACCTGTCCGGCGCAAAGAATCACGCGTTTCACGCTTTCATTGTTGCCACGCTCGGCGGTATCGCCGATAACGGGACGGAAGCGCGAACCTTCGGTGAAGTTTTCCAGCGAGCTCATCGCGCCTTTGAAGCGCAACAGGCGTTTGGACATGAAAATCACCAGCGGTTTGCGGTACGAACCCAAGACTTGGCGTTGCAGCAGGTGGAACATTTGCGACGCTTCGGACGGCATAATAATTTGCATATTGTGTTCGGAGCACAGTTGCAACCAACGTTCCACGCGGCCGGATGAGTGTTCCGGACCTTGACCGTCGTAACCGTGCGGCAGGATGGTGGTCAGACCGCACAAACGTCCCCACTTGGTTTCGCCGGACGACAGGAATTGGTCGATGGTCACTTGCGCACCGTTGGCAAAGTCGCCGAACTGCGCTTCCCAAATGGTCAGTTTATCAGGTGCTGAGCAGGCAAAACCGTATTCGTACGCCATGACGGCTTCTTCATTCAAGATGGAGTCGATGACGAGGAATTCGCCCGTACCTTCGCCCATATTGCGCAGCGGTACATAAGTGCCGTCATCCCATTTTTCGCGTTTTTGGTCGTGCAATACGGCATGACGGTGTGAGAATGTACCGCGTCCGGAGTCTTCGCCGGAAATGCGCACGCCGTGGCCTTTGGTGACCAAGTTGGCGTATGCGAGGGTTTCCGCCATACCCCAGTCAATCGGCTGACTGCCCGCAGCCATGCCTTTGCGCGCTTCGAGCACACGTTTGGCAGTCGGATGCAGTGCAAAGCCTTCGGGGACTGCGGTAAATTTCTCGGCAAGACGCTCGATGTCGGCAGCGGGCAGGCCGGTTTCCACATCTTCACGCCAGTCTTTGCCTTGGTATTTGCTCCAGTCGATTTGCGTGCGTTGGAAATTGCTCAACGTCGTTTGTTCGACATGTTCGCCTTTATCCAAAGCATCGCGGTAGGCTTGGATATAGCCGTCGGCTTCTGCCTGCGTCACCACGCCTTCTGCAATCAGTTGCTCGGTGTACAAAGCACGCGCACCGGGGTGTTGCGATACTTTTTTGTACATCATCGGCTGGGTCAGGGTCGGATCGTCGCCCTCGTTGTGGCCCCATTTGCGGTAGCAGACGACATCGATCACGATGTCTTTGTTGAATTTCTTACGGTAGTCCAAAGCGGCCTGGATGGCGAAGCAAACGCGTTCCGGATCGTCGCCGTTGACATGGATGACCGGAGCGGAAACCATTTTCGCCACGTCGGTACAATGCACGGTCGAACGGGTGTCGCGGGTATCGGAGGTGGTGAAGCCGATTTGGTTGTTGATGACGATGTGAACCGTACCGCCGGTGGTATAGCCGCGCGTTTTAGACAGATTAAACGTCGCTTGGTTGACGCCCAAGCCGACAAATGCAGAGTCGCCGTGAATCAATACGGGCAATACTTTGTCGCGGCCGTTTTCGCCCAAACGTTTTTGTTTGGCGCGTGCAGAACCTTCAACGACAGGATTGACGATTTCCAAATGCGACGGATTGAACGCCAAAGAAACATGCATCGGACCGTTCGGCGTAGCGATGTCGGAGCTGAAACCCATGTGGTATTTTACGTCACCGCTGGGCAGCTTGATTTCGGCACGGCCTTCAAATTCGGCAAACAAATCGCCCGGTTTCTTGCCCAAAATGTTGACCAAGACATTCAGACGACCTCGGTGTGCCATACCGATGATGACTTCTTCGACGCCGTCTTTACCTGCGTTTTGAATCAGGTAATTCAGACCGGCAATCACGCTCTCGCCGCCTTCTACGCCGAAGCGTTTTTGACCGACATATTTGGTATGCAGATAACGCTCCAAAGTCTCGGCAGCGGTCATTTCTTTCAGGATGCAGCGTTTCTGTTCGGCACTGTAACTCGGGGTGGACAGCACATCCTCGAAATAATTGCGCAACCAGCGGCGCTCTTCGGTATTGGGAATGTAGATGTATTCCAATGCGAGGTGGCCGCAGTAGGTTTGCTTGAGGTTGCTGATGATTTGGGACAGGGGCAGTTTGCTTTGGCCGGAAAAATCGCCCTCGCCCATATTGAACTGAACCGCCATATCGGCATCATTCAGTCCGTGGAATTTGGGATCGAGGGCTTCAATATTGCGTGGCGGAATACGTTTGAGCGGGTCAAGCTGAGCAGCGCCCACACCTTGAATACGGTAAGCAGAAATCAACCGCAGTACGCCGACCTGTTTCTTCATCATGGCTTCGTCCATACCGCCGGCAATAGCCGCTGTCGATTTGGTTTTTGCCAAATTGGCGAAGGATTCACGGATCGGCGCATGGGCGATATCAACATCCGCCGCACCGGGCTGCTTGCTTAAGTCGGTGAAATACTGCTTCCATTTTTCATCGACCGAATTAGGGTTTTCCAGGAAATTCTCATACAACTCCTCGATGTAGGGAGCATTTGAACCGAACAGATAAGAAAAATTGAGTTTTTCATCCATCATGACGCGAGCTCTTTTCTTTAAAATATAAACAAAGGGTAGAATTCCATGTGTTTCAACGGAATCCATGCCGTTTGAAATGACACTTCATTCTACCCTATTTCCAGCCAAATTACTTGTATCTGTTTCGTTTGCTGCAGACAAACTTATTTAAAAAAACTATTCGGCTTTCTCAAATGAAGTTCCGACAACATATTAATGTACTGATTTTCAGCGTTTATCCGCCGGCACATAATCGCGGCGTTCCGAACCGGTATAAAGTTGGCGCGGACGGCCGATTTTCAGCGAAGGATCACCGATCATTTCATGCCAGTGCGAAATCCAGCCCACGCTGCGCGACAGGGCGAAGATGACGGTAAACATTTCGGTCGGAATGCCCAGCGCGGACAGAACAATACCGGAGTAGAAGTCGACGTTGGGGTACAGCTTGCGCTCCACGAAGAACGGGTCTTTCAGGGCAATTTGTTCCAATTCCATTGCCAGCTTGAATTTCGGACTGTCTTCCAAGCCCAATTCTTTCAACACTTCGTGGCAAGTCTCACGCATGATGCTGGCGCGCGGATCCATGTTGCGGTACACGCGGTGTCCAAAGCCCATCAGACGGTATTTGCGCTGTTTCACACCTTCCATGTATTCGGCAACACGGGACACATCGCCGATTTCGTCCAACATTTTCAAGACGGCTTCGTTCGCACCGCCGTGGGACGCACCCCACAGACAGGCAATACCGGCAGCGATACAGGCAAACGGGTTCGCGCCTGAAGAACCTGCCAGACGGACGGTCGAAGTCGATGCGTTTTGCTCGTGGTCGGCATGAAGGATAAAGATGCGGTCGAGCGCGCGTGCCAATACAGGATTGGGTTTGTAGTCTTCACATGGTGTGGCGAACATCATGTGCATGAAGTTTTCGGAATAAGAGAGGTTGTTTCTCGGATAATTGAACGGCAGACCGTTGGAATAACGGTAACACATCGCAGCAATCGTCGGAATTTTGGAAATCAGACGGTAAATCGCGATTTTGCGGTGTTCGGGATTCGTGATGTCCAGACTGTCTTGATAGAATGCAGACAATGCACCGACCACGCCGACCATCATCGCCATCGGATGCGCGTCACGGCGGAAGCCGCGGAAGAACCAAGTCAGCTGTTCATGCACCATCGTATGACGGCGGACGGTATTGTCAAATTCTGCCTTTTGCTCAGGCGTCGGCAATTCGCCGTAAATCAGCAGGTAGCAGACTTCCAAATAATCGGATTTTTCGGCAAGTTGTTCGATGGGATAACCACGGTAATACAGCAGACCTTTGTCGCCGTCGATATAAGTGATTTTGGATTCGCAGCTTGCTGTTGAAACGAACCCGGGGTCGAATGAGAATAAGCCTGTGTTTTTCGTCAGTGCGCGGATATCGACCACGTCATGACCGATGCTCGCTTCCAATACGGGCAGTTCTAAATCCTCTTGATTGGGTACGTTGAGTTTAATTGATTTGGACATATTTATCGCTCCTTTGTAGGTTGGGGCTTTCGTTGCTGCCTATGCAGCACGGTCTTTATTTTCAGACGACCTCCGTATCCTAGAAATCCGCCGAAAGGCAGGCGGATTTCCAATACGTCAAGCTTGTCTGATTTTTTCAAGCATGGGGATAAGGTGTTCCTTGTCTGTCGCCGAATGTCCGTTGATCAGGGCAAGAAGCTCTTGATCTTGAAACTCAAGGATTTCGGAAAACTCGGACAGCTCTTTATCGCTCAAATGCTCGAATTCTTTTTCCATAAACCTGCCGAAAATCAAATCTAACTCCAATAATCCCCGGCGGGTTTGAAAACGGATTTTCCGTTTGGCAATATCGTCAAAAACCATCATTTCTTAAACGGCTCGTTTCAACATAATTTCTTTAATCTTACCGATGGCACGGGTCGGATTCAAGTGTTTAGGACATACGTCCACGCAGTTCATGATGGTATGGCAGCGGAACAGGCGATACGGGTCGTTCAAATTGTCCAAACGCTCGTTGGTAATGGTATCGCGGCTGTCGGCAATGAAGCGGTAGGCATTCAGCAAACCGGACGGACCAACGAATTTGTCAGGGTTCCACCAGAACGACGGACAGGCAGTCGAACAGCAGGCGCACAAAATACATTCGTACAAACCATCCAGCTCTTTACGCTCTTCCTGAGTTTGCAGACGCTCTTTGTCGGAATCGATCGGATTGTCGTTAACGACGTAAGGCTTGATGGAGTGGTATTGCTTGAAGAACTGGGTCATGTCCACAATCAGGTCGCGAATGACGGGCAGACCGGGCAGCGGGCGGATTTTCACGGGCTGCTTCAAACCGCGTAAATCGGTCAGACACGCCAAGCCGTTTTTGCCGTTGATGTTCATACCATCCGACCCGCAAATACCTTCGCGGCATGAACGGCGGAAAGACAGGGTGTCGTCTTGCGCTTTCAGGCGCACCAGCGCATCCAAAAGTTTGACATCGGTAGGTTCCAGTTCCAATTCGTAACGTTGCATATATGGTTTGGCATCAACGTCCGGATTGTAACGGTAAATTTCAAAACTCATTTTTTCCATGAGAAGTGTTCCTTTTCTCATAAACCGCCTGATGGTTTTATGTTATGGGTTCAGGCTGTTCAGTGTGGTGGTGTATTTGATTTTCAGACGACCCCTTGTGATACGGAGGTCGTCTGAAAACGCATCAGTAAACACGCTTGGCCGGTTTGATGTATTCCACGCTCAAAGGCTTGGTGTGTACCGGTTTGTAGGACAAGGTGTTGGTATCTGAATGGTATAGCGTGTGTTTCATCCAGTTTTCGTCATCGCGCTCAGGATGGTCGTCTGAAGCATGCGCGCCGCGCGATTCTTTACGTGCTTCGGCAGACACCAAAGTCGCTTTCGCTACTTCAATCAGGTTATCCAATTCCAAAGCCTCGATACGCGCGGTATTCCACACTTTGCTCTTGTCTTTGATTTCAGTACGTTTCACGCGCTCGGCAATCGCCATGATTTCTTGAACGCCTTTGCTCAGAATCTCATCAGTACGGAACACACCAGCGTGCAGTTGGACGGAGCGTTGCAGTTCGCGACGCAGCGCATCAACGTTTTCGCCTCCGGTTTGGTTATCCAAGCGTTCGATACGTTGGCGGGTCAGCTCGCCCGCATCGGCAGGCAGAGGTTTCCAATCGCTTTGCTCTTTGATAAATTTAATCATGCTGTCGCCGGCAGCTTTACCAAACACCACCAAGTCAAGCAGGGAGTTGGTACCCAAACGGTTCGCACCGTGTACAGAAGCACAAGCGCACTCGCCCGCTGCGTACAGACCTTTTACCGGCACTTCGTATTCATCGCCTTGCGGAACAACGACTTCGCCGTGGTAGTTGGTCGGAATACCGCCCATCATATAGTGGGTAGTCGGCACAACGGGAATCGGGTCTTTAATCGGGTCGATACCGGCAAACTGAATGGAAATCTCGCGGATGCCCGGCAGTTTTTCCATAATTTTTTCAGCACCGATATGGTCAATTTTCAGCAATACATGGTCTTTGTTTTTGCCGCAGCCGCGACCTTCATAGATTTCCATCGCCATCGCGCGAGAAACTACGTCGCGTGAAGCCAAGTCTTTTACGGTCGGTGCATAGCGTTCCATAAAGCGCTCACCATCGGCATTCAACAGAATACCGCCCTCACCGCGCACACCTTCGGTAATCAACACGCCTGCACCTGCCACGCCGGTCGGGTGGAATTGCCAGAATTCCATATCTTCCAACGGAATACCCGCACGGGCGCAAATGCCCAAACCGTCGCCGGTATTCATATAGGCATTGGTGGAAGACGCATAAATACGGCCGCCGCCGCCGGTAGCAAACATCACGGCTTTAGCGTGGAAAATATAAACTTCACCGGTTTCCATTTCCATGGCGGTTACACCGACCACGTCGCCGTTCTCATCGCGAATCAAATCTTGCGCCGTCCATTCCACAAAGAATTGCGTATTAGCACGGACGTTTTGTTGGTACAGGGTATGCAGCATCGCATGACCGGTACGGTCAGCAACCGCGCAAGCACGTTCTACTGCACGTTTACCGTGTTCGGCAGTATGACCGCCAAAAGGACGCTGATAAATTTTGCCGCTTTCCACGCGGTCAAAAGGCATACCCATGTGTTCCAACTCAATCACCGCTTCAGGCGCGGCGCGACACATAAACTCAATCGCATCTTGGTCGCCCAACCAGTCTGAACCTTTCACGGTATCGTACATGTGCCAGTCCCAACGGTCTTCCTGCACATTACCCAGCGAAGCGGAAATACCACCCTGCGCCGCTACGGTATGCGAACGGGTCGGGAACACTTTAGACAAAACGGCACAATTCAGACCGGATTTGGATAATTGGAGGGCTGCGCGTAAACCTGCACCACCACCGCCGACAATCACGGCATCAAACTTGCGAACAGGAAAACCCATACTTACCCCCAAATTACTTTAATTGAATACACCAAGCAGCCGACCAGCCAAACGATGGTAGCAACCTGCAAAAACAAACGCACGCCGAAGGGTTTGATATAGTCCATCCACAAATCGCGGATACCCACCCAAGCGTGCAAAAATACAGCGATAAAGCTGACCTGGGTGAACACTTTCACCCAAACTTGATCGAAAAATGCCTGCCATGCCGAATATTCTTTAGGCAGGGTAAACAGAATCACTAAAAGCGCGACGGTATAGATCAACATGATAACCGCAGTCGCACGCTGCATCGCCCAATCGCGCAAACCGTAATGCGCACCGGTCAATTTACGCTCTACCATAACAACGCTCCCAAAACAACGGTCAACACCAAAGCGGCGGCAAACACCAATTTGGCAGTATTGCGCGCAGTATTCAGCTCAAGACCTTTGTGTGCATCTAAAAATAAAAAACGGATACCGGCGAAAAAATGGTGCAGATAAGCCCACAACACGCCGATTAAAATCAACTTGACCAAAGGATTGGAAACGATGGCACGGTAAGTTTCAAACGCCGACTCGCGGCTCAACGTACCGGACAGGAGATACAGCAAAACGGGAAGCATTATAAATAATCCTACCCCGCTAATGCGGTGCAAGATGGAGACAATTCCCGGTATAGGCAAACGTATATTGGGAATCTCCAAAAAGACAGGACGCGGTTTGACGGACATAGCCAGTTCCTCTGTATTTTTTTATCAGCTCAAAACCAATAACTCAAATTACATCGAGTTACATAAACTATAATTTACCTGTTTTATCCGATTTTGAACAGTCTAATTTATAAACAATCTAATAAATTTTACCAAAAAACATCATAAACTGTAACAATAACAATAAACATCCCTATTAATACTTAAACCAACATTTTTTCCACTACCGCTTAATCAGTTTCGCACAATCTCACACCATCAAAATAGTATTAATATCTTGTTTCTTGTGATAAAAATATGAATTAATATCATTTACCAACGCATCTGCAAGCAAAACAACCATAACCTTATGGGATAAAACGTTGCATTCAAAACAAAATTTCAACAGGCAACTTTTCAGACGACCCTCTTATTTTTCTATTACAAAACTGCAATATTTTAGTGAATAAAGATTTGCGTCATACGTCATATCGATGGTGTGATTTCTACTAATGCCTTCAAAAAGACAGCGCTGCAACCATAGCGGAATGATACGGGTTTCAGATAAACGGCTGATTGACGTTATTCATAAATTGAATGACACAGCTGAAGTAGATCTCATTGCAAATAAAAGTGCGGTTAAAACGTTCAACATTTTTAACCGCACTTTTTGTTTCTAACAATAACTTATTTAATTACACCACACGCCATGCGCGCACCGCCGCCACCAAGTGGAGCAGGATGATCGGAATGATTGTCGCTACCAACATGGATCATGATGGAATGACCACGAACTTCATTAAGGTGCTTGATGCGTGGTGCAAGAACCGGATTGGTAGCTGTGCCGTCGTGCAATACGGTTAATGCAGGCAAATCGCCCAAGTGGGCATCATCTTGCCATGGGAAGCCGTGTTTTTTGGTTTCTTTCGGATCCCAGTGGCCGCCTGCACCTAAGCCTGCAGTCAGTTTACCGTCTTTTTCTTTCGGCTCACAGCTTGGGTTTTGGTGAATATGAAAGCCATGCAAACCTGCTTCTAAACCGCTTAAGTTTGGTGTAAAAACCAAGCCGTATTTGGATTCGGTAATCGTTACAGTGCCTACATCTTTATTACTATTAACCGGATCAAGTTGTTGTACTTTCACTTTAATAGAAGCACCGGCAGGTGTCATGTGGTCATGTTTGTGTTCATGCGCATTGACTACTCCCGCAGCACAGATTGCACTGATACCAACAGCTACGAGTGTTTTAAATTTCATTTATATCTCCTTTTTTGCCAAATTTATGTCAAAAACTCCTTTGTATTCTAAACAATATGGAGAGTAAATCGAGTATTTTTTAGGATGTTATTAGCTATTAAAGCCATTTGATTTTTCTATCTTTTCCATTAATCGAAATAATATTTATTTATAATATGAAACAGCTACGATAAAGAAGTAGTCAACCATAATTTTTGCCTCGTTTAGGCAAAACTGACATTTCTTTGCCTTACTCCGTTTTATACTTTGCCCGCATTACGGCAAACTCTTTCCACTCATTTACAGCGAGGCTTGTATGAAACACTCCGAAGAAAAACAATACACCCGGTCTTCCGATCCGGAAAACTTTATCCCAAAATTCAGAAGGCGTAATTTGAACAAAACGGGCTTTCTCAACAAACTCGCCCGTTTTGCAGGTCGATTAGGCGAACCCATCGTCCGTCAGTTGTATGCGCTGTATTATCTTTGGGACTCCCCGCACACGCCCAGACGAGCCAAGATGATTATTGTCGGCGCATTGGTTTACTTCCTCAGCCCTATCGACAGCATTCCCGATTTGCTTGGTCCTTTGGGATTCAGTGACGACATTGCCGTCATTACTTTGGTGTATAGCCAGATGAAAACCTACCTGACCGAAGACATTAAAGAACGGGCAAGAGTCGCAACCGAAAAGTTGCTGCGTAAGACATCATAAATATCCATATCCAAAACAAAAGGTCGTCTGAAAATTTTCAGACGACCTTTTATTTGAAATGTGAAACTTATTTCAACGGAGTCATGTTCATTACTTCCATTAGGAAGTTGGTAAACGCCGGATTGGAAGGTTTGTTGCCCATATTTTTCCAACGTTGCTGCCAACCGCGCAAAGCGTTTTGGATATACAGCTTGGATTGTTCGGTATTGATTTCGCCTCGTTGGCTGTCAACGGCAGAACGCAGATAAACCTCATATACGCTGTCATCCACGACATTACGGCCGACAAGCTGAATGCGGAACTTGTTCAGATATTGCGCAGCTTGAACTTTAGTCATTTTTCCTTGGCTGACCTGATAACTCAAGCGCGTTGCCTCATCGCGGATTTTTGAAACATCACTCCAATGCGAAGAAGCCAAACTGAACGCTGCAGGTTTTTCAGCCTTATTCGCTTTAACATTAGGCTTAACATTAGTCGGACGGACAGGCACTTCTTGCAAGCTTGGGACATAAATGGTCTCACAACCGGCAAGTGCCGCCAACGCAAATAAGATGGGGATATATTTTTTCATGTCTACCATTATAATCAGGATTATCCAGATAACCAAATTCTATATCAATCTGACTTTTTCCGTTGACTGAATTACAACAACTTTCGCCTTACATTCCAATCTTTACATGATATGACAGCTTAAATTTATTTTTGTACCACACCAAAACACGAAACCACGAAACCACGAAAAAAGACCGCCAAAGCGGTCTTTTTTATCACTTATTTTCTCTCAACCCTACTATGCCAAATCGGCAAACAGAGGCGTAGAAAGATAGCGTTCACCATAAGAAGGCAGCAGCACGACAATCAGTTTGCCTTCGTTTTCAGGCTGTTTGGCGAGCTGCAATGCACTCCATACTGCCGCACCGGAAGAAATACCGACCAAAATACCTTCTTTTTCTGCCATCGCACGGGCAGTTTCAAATGCCGCTTCGTTCGGGACTTGGGAAATGCTGTCATATACTTTGGTATTCAATACGGTAGGAATGAAACCGGCACCAATGCCTTGAATCGGGTGCGGACCTTTTTCACCACCGCTCAACACCGGAGAGGCTTCAGGCTCGACGGCAACAACTTTGACTTCGGGTTTGTATTTTTTCAACACTTCGCCTACGCCGGTAACTGTACCGCCCGTACCGACACCCGCCACAAAAATATCGACTTTACCGTCGGTATCGCGCCAAATTTCTTCCGCAGTTGTTTTGCGGTGTACTTCAGGATTTGCCTCGTTATCGAACTGGCGCGGCATGAAATAAGTATCCGGATGTTCGTCCACCAAGGCTTGGGCTTTTGCAATCGCCCCTGCCATACCTTCGGACGCTGGAGTCAAAATCAATTCAGCACCGAATGCACGCAGCAGCATTTTGCGTTCTTTACTCATGCTTTCAGGCATGGTAATCGCCAGCTTATAGCCGCGTGCCGCACACACCATTGCCAAACCGATACCCGTATTACCGCTGGTCGCTTCAACAATTACGGTATCCTTACCGATTTTGCCCGCTTTTTCGGCGGCTTCAACCATCGCTTCGGCGATGCGGTCTTTCACGCTGCTGCCGGGATTGAAAAATTCCAGTTTGACGGCGATTTCGGCTTTCAAACCTTCAGTCAGACGGTTTAATTTGACCAACGGGGTGTTGCCGATCAGCTCGGTAATGCTGTTTGCAATCTTCATTTTCTACTCCAGATTTTGATGTGATATGACCTGTATATTAAAGACAGGTCGTCTGAAAAGCCAATATCGAATGTTTCTTTATTTATAACTTTTGGTTGTTTGGCTTAAAGCGTGCTAATGGAGTCCGATTTCTCCGACTATCGCCCCCGTGACTAAAGTCTGCATGACCAAAGCCATCAGCCAGCCCAGTCTGAGTTGCGCTTTACTGAACACCGCCGGCGACTGCTTGGCAATACTTCTGCGGTGCAGATAAAAAACCGCCATCATGACAAACTGCAAAACAAACCAATAAACAGGCTTGAGCGCGTACAGTTTCAACAAAGCCGGAAACGTAAAAGCCAAAGAACGACCCGGCAGCAGAAAATACAATATCGCGGCAATCGACACAAAAGCCAAAGTCATCAATACATTGCTGACGGCAAACACGCTCAAAAACGGATAACGCAAATCCGCCTGCCAAAAACCAGTATCCGCCTGCTTTTTCCAATGAAAAGCAAAGAAAAACACACTGGCAAAAGTCAGATAAAAATGCGGGACAAACAACGGACCGACATGGGTAATCCCCCACATTCCCGGCAAAAGCTGCGATCCCAAAATCGACACGCCCAGCCACAAAACAACCGAAGCCCAAAACCACTGGAACATTTCAGCGCGGAAAATCAATCCAAAAAACACCAGTCCATAAGCAACAACGGCGAGAAAATCCAAATTCGTCCAAATCATGAATACTGCAACTCGCCTTCAAAAACCGTTTGAACAGGCCCGGTCATCAAAACGTCCTCACCATGCGACCAAGTAATAAACAAATCCCCGCCCGGCAGCGAAACCTTCACAGGCACACCTTCCGCCAACAGCCCCAAACGGACGCCCGCAACCACAGCCGCACAAGCCCCCGTACCGCAAGCCTGCGTTTCACCCACGCCGCGTTCAAATACGCGCAGGCGGATAGATTCCCTATCGACAATCTGCATAAAGCCGACGTTGACACGTTCCGGAAACTGTTCGTGTGACTCAATCGCTTCACCCCAATGGGCTACGGGCGCAGTCTGAACATCCTCGACCACAATCACAGCATGAGGATTACCCATATTCACACAACTGACCTGCACCGTCTCCAAACCGACCATCACCATATGCGTCAAAGCATCATCTGCTTCGTCAGGAACCGGTACAAACGGAATTTCAGACGACGTAAAGCGCGGTTTGCCCATATTCACGGTCACCAAACCATTATCCAACAGCTTGGGAATAATCACACCCTTAGCCGTTTCCACCAAAATTTCCTTTTTATCGGTCAAACCTTTATCGGCCACAAATCGGGCAAAACAGCGCGCACCGTTGCCACACTGCTCCACCTCGCTGCCGTCCGCATTGAATATACGATAACGGAAATCCACCGCATCGGAAGAAGGCTTTTCCACCAACAGCAACTGATCGAAGCCCACCCCTCTAAAACGGTCGGACCATTCGGCAAGCGGCGCAGTCAGCGGATCAAAATCCTGCCCGATACCGTTTACCACCATAAAATCATTGCCCAAACCGTGCATTTTGGTAAATTTCAAGGTTTTCATCAGTTTTCCTGTTTGTAATCGAATTGAGATGTTTTTTAGATATTGGCAACTAGGCATGGATACTCAGGCAGAGATTTGCCGCATCATCTTTTTTCAGACGACCTTTAACCTTGCCCCAATGATTATGATGTCAAAATATCGGCTGCCGCTGTAATTCTTCGGTCGTATTCCTCGCGGTGTTCCGGCAAGAGGTAGGGACGCAGGAGGCTTAAGGTACGGCGGATGCCGCGTGCTTTGGAGTCTTCGGTCAGCTTGGTACGCCCGCGCAGTGAGCTGTCGAAGTCGAACCAGTATTTCGTGACCATCCACATATTGACGGCGAGGTCGTTCATGGCGGTTTGGTCGGCTTGGATGATGTTCAGACCGTTGAGCTGGGTGAGCAGGTTGACCAAGAGCGGGGAGACTTTGGCTTGGGTGAAGGTATTGTGTTCGCCCAATAGTTCGGCACTGCGCGCAAGCAGGGTGTTCACGTCGCTAAAGAGGAAGCGGTATTCCCACATGACGTCGTAAATGCCCGCCATATAATTGATGGAGTCTTCCACATTGGACGGCAACACGGCTTCATTCAGATATGCCAGCAGGGCTTCGCTGTAACGTTTGAAGAGCTGAACGATGATTTCGTCTTTGTTGCGGAAGTGGTAATAGAGATTACCCGGACTGATGCCCAAATGCGCCGCGATATGGTTGGTACTGATGTTGCGCTCGCCTTCCTCGTTGAAGAGCGCAAGGCTGGCGTCGATGATGCGGGTGTAAGTATTGGTTTTTGCAATGCGGGTCACGGGCATACTCCTTGGATTTATAGGCTGAACGAAGCGGGCAGCCAATTAGGTTCGGCGTGTAATTCTACCTGAAATCGAGTAAATACTGTATTGCAGACGTGTTGCGCCAGCTTCCAGACGTCATCTGAAGAGGCATTGTTTTTATTCACCAAAACCAAAGCCTGCCGGTCATGTACCGCCGCGCCGCCGATTTGGAAGCCCTTCAGACGACATTGGTCGATCAGCCAGCCGGCGGCGAGTTTGACCGAACCGTCGGGCTGCGGATAGCGCGGCATATCCGGATGCTGCTGCAACAGGGTGGCGGCTTTTTCCGCGCTGACGACGGGGTTTTTAAAGAAACTGCCGACATTACCAAGTACGTTAGGATTAGGAAGTTTACTGTTGCGGATTGCACACACTGCATCAGAAACGTCTTTCGCCGTCGGCATTCTGCCCGCGCTCAGTTCGGCAACGGCGGCCGCCAAATCGCCGTAACCCAAATTCGGCTCGAAACGCTCTTTCAGGGCGAACACGACCGAAACAATCACATAACGCCCTTTGCCTTCCTGCTTGAACAGGCTTTCACGGTAGGCGAAGCGGCAGTCGGTATTGGAAAGCTCGACAAAGGTTTCCGTATCCAAATCGAAACAGCGCACGCTGTGAATCACATCTTTCGCTTCCACACCGTATGCACCGATGTTCTGCACGGGCGACGCGCCGACTGTACCCGGAATCAGGCTCAGGTTTTCCAGGCCGTTCAAGCCCAGCGCGACGGTGTGCAGGACAAAATCGTGCCAGATTTCGCCCGCCTGCGCTTCGATGTAAACGAGGTCGTTTGAACGCGCAATCTCGCGTATGCCTTTGTTTTCCATATGGACGACCAGTCCGGCATAATCCTGCATCAAGAGGATATTGCTACCGCCGCCGAGCCATAAAACGGTATCGCGGTCGAACTCGGGCAGTCGGACGATGTCGCGCAATTCGTCAGCGTGTTCGAGCGCGATAAAGGCTTGGGCTTTGGCGCGAAGACCGAAAGTGTTGTAGGGGGTGAGGTCGGTTTGGTATTGGATGGGTTGCATGGGTTTAAACTTTAAAATGGGTATTGTCAGTGGCGGGCTTCAGCCCATTGTTTCGATATTTTAATCGGCGGAGTTTTCAGACGACCTTATGAGATCTGACCATCTCCCTGCTGCACAATTCCAAGCACCACACCAAGGCGACGGCGGCGATGGTGAGCGAGGCAATCAATGCCGTCCAGAAGCCGTAAATGCCCATATCGAAACGGTAGGCGAGCAGGTAGCCCGGCAGCAGGCCGCAGCCCCAGAAGGCGGCGGCGTGGATGAACATCGGTACTTTGGTGATCTTATAGCCGCGCAGAGCGTAGGACGCGATGCATTGGGTGAAGTCTGCCGGTTGGAACAAACCGGCGAACAGCAGGACGGTGGCGGCGATGCTTAAAACCGCCGGATCATTGTTGTACATGCTTGCCAGCGGGGAACGGAATAATACCAAGGAAAGTACGGTAATCACGGCGAGCACCCAGCCCGACACCAGCGACACACCCGAAATATAACGCGCCCGCGAAAATTCGCGCCGCCCCAGCGAAAAGCCGATGCGCACCGTCCCCGCCGAGCCAACGCTTTGCGGAATCATATAAAGAATCCCCGACAAACTGATGCCGACCTGCTGCGCCGCCACATAATCCTCGCCGAAAGGCGCAATCAAAAAAACGATAAACGAAAATGCGCTGGCTTCCAAAAAATAAGACAGCCCGATGGGCGCGCCGATTTTCCAAATCTGTTTGAACACCGCCCAATCCGGCTTGCCGAATTTTGCCGTCAGTCCGAACGGGCGGAAGAATTTTTCCTTGGCGATATAAATCCACAATGCCAGCGCGCTGAACCAAAACACCGCCATCGTCGCCAGTCCGCAGCCCGCACCGCCCAAAGCGGGCATACCGAATTTGCCGTAAACGAAAATATAGTTCAGCGGTACGTTCAACACAAACGCCGCGAAGCTGACCAACATAATCAGGCGCGGGCGGTTCAGGCTGGAAGCGTAGGCGTGCAGCGCGCGGTGTACCATTGCCGCCGGCATCGCCAGACTGGTGAACAACATATACTGCGCCATCGTGCCTTCCACATAATCGCTCAAGGTCAGCCAGTTGCGGAACGGCGTAATCGCCGCCCACATCAATACCATGCCGAAAATCCCCAAAAACAGCCCGAACCAAATCCCCTGCCGCCCCGTTTCGCCCACTTCACCGGTTTTACCCGCGCCGTAAAGTTGGGCAATCATCGGGTTCAGCGCCGCCATAATGCCCATAAAGGTAATATAAACCGTGGCAAACGCGCTGCTGCCCAAAGCCACCGCCGCCAAGTCCTCCTTACCCGCACCGCCCGCCATCACGGTATCGACGAAACCGATACCCACCTGTGCGACTTGCGCCAACAGCATGGGCAGGGCAAGGGCGGTCAGCAGGCGGACTTCTTTCAGGAAGACGGAAAAGGAAAAGCGGTTGAGGTCGAGTAGCATAAGTGTTTGTAGGACTTTAAAAAAGCGGAAATAAAGAAACAGGTCGTCTGAAAAAAGACGGCCTGTTCCGTATGAGATTTGAAAACGGAATTATATTGGAAACAACGATTGATGGACAGCCAGAAAGTCTTTCAGACGACCTTAAACACCCCCAATGTCGTCTAAAAACCGTCAAATCGCCGCTTCGGAGCGTTCGCCCGTACGGATGCGGATAGCTTCTTCCACAGGCAGCACAAAGATTTTGCCGTCGCCGATTTTGCCGGAACGGGCGTTTTCGATAATAACGTCAATCACTCGTTCGACATCTTCATCGGCAATAATCAATTCGACTTTGACTTTGGGCAGAAAATCGACGGCGTATTCCGCGCCGCGGTAGATTTCTGTATGCCCTTTCTGACGGCCGAACCCTTTGACTTCGCTGACGGTCATGCCGGTGATGCCGATTTCGGTAAGGGCTTCGCGCACATCGTCGAGTTTGAAAGGTTTAATGATGGCTTCGATTTTTTTCATGGCACACTCCGATTGGAATAAGAATAAACGGCAAATATAACAGAAGCAGCAGTGAAACGATAAGCGATACGTTTCACTCAGCGATGCGGGCATGGCGGTATTTGACATAAAGACATAAGGAAACAGTTGCTTCCTTCTACTTCCTGCAATTTTCCACATACCCGACTTTCGACGAAAATCAGAAAAACAGATAAAGCCCTTATTCCTTAATATTTTCAGACGACACGCACATTCCCCCCGGCCGCAGGTCGTCTGAAAAATTGTCAACATTTTCACCCAAATTACCAAGCAACCCAGACCCATTCGGCGTATAATACAGCCTTTCCCAACCGCATTTGAGAGCTGAATCATGTCTGTTGTTTTGCCCTTGCGCGGCGTTACCGCCCTTTCCGATTTCCGTGTTGAAAAACTCTTGCAAAAAGCGGCCGCACTCGGTCTGCCCGAAGTGAAACTGAAAAGCGAATTTTGGTATTTTGTCGGCAGCGAGAAAGCACTGGATGCCGCGACTGTCGAAAAACTGCAAGCCTTGTTGGCGGCGCAAAGCGTTGAACAAACGCCCGAAGCGCGCGAGGGCTTGCATTTATTTTTGGTAACGCCCCGCTTGGGTACGATTTCGCCGTGGGCTTCCAAGGCGACCAATATCGCGGAAAACTGCGGTTTGGAAGGCATAGAGCGCATCGAACGCGGCATGGCGGTGTGGCTGGAAGGTCGTCTGAACGACGATGAGAAACAGCAATGGGCAGCGTTGCTGCACGACCGCATGACCGAATCCGTGCTGCCCGATTTTCAGACGGCCTCCAAATTATTCCACCATCTCGAATCCGAAACCTTCTCCACCGTTGATGTCTTGAGCGGCGGTAAAGAAGCCTTGGTCAAAGCCAATACCGAAATGGGTTTGGCGCTCTCCGCCGACGAAATCGATTATCTGGTTGAAAACTATCAGGCTTTGCAGCGCAATCCGTCCGATGTGGAGCTGATGATGTTCGCGCAGGCAAACAGCGAACACTGCCGCCACAAAATCTTCAACGCCGATTTCATCCTCAACGGCGAAAAACAGCCGAAATCCCTCTTCGGTATGATTCGCGATACGCACAACGCGCATCCCGAAGGCACGGTCGTCGCTTATAAAGACAATTCGTCCGTGATCGAAGGCGCGAAAATCGAGCGTTTCTATCCGAATGCGGCGGAAAACCAAGGCTACCGTTTTCACGAGGAAGACACGCATATCATCATGAAAGTGGAAACGCACAACCACCCGACCGCCATTGCGCCATTTGCAGGTGCGGCAACGGGCGCGGGCGGCGAAATCCGCGACGAAGGCGCAACGGGCAAAGGTTCGCGTCCGAAAGCGGGCTTGACCGGCTTTACCGTATCCAACCTCAACATCCCCGACCTCAAACAGCCGTGGGAACAAGACTACGGCAAGCCGGAACACATTTCCTCGCCGTTGGACATCATGATTGAAGGCCCCATCGGCGGCGCAGCGTTCAACAACGAATTCGGCCGCCCGAACCTCTTGGGCTACTTCCGCACTTTTGAAGAGAAGTTCGACGGTCAGGTTCGCGGCTACCACAAACCGATTATGATTGCCGGTGGCTTGGGCAGCATTCAGGCGCAGCAGACGCATAAAGACGAAATTCCCGAAGGCGCGTTGCTGATCCAACTGGGCGGCCCGGGTATGCTTATCGGCTTGGGCGGCGGCGCGGCTTCTTCCATGAATACCGGTACAAACGACGCCTCTTTAGACTTCAACTCCGTACAACGCGGCAACCCCGAAATCGAACGCCGCGCGCAGGAAGTGATCGACCGCTGCTGGCAGCTTGGCGACCAAAACCCGATTATTTCCATCCACGACGTCGGCGCGGGCGGCCTGTCCAACGCCTTCCCCGAACTCGTCAACGATGCCGGACGCGGTGCGGTATTCAAGCTGCGCGAAGTGCCGCTGGAAGAACACGGCCTCAATCCGCTGCAAATCTGGTGCAACGAATCGCAAGAGCGTTATGTGTTGTCGATTTTGGAAAAAGATTTGGACACCTTCCGCGCCATCTGCGAACGCGAACGCTGCCCGTTTGCCGTTGTCGGCACGGCGACTGACGACGGCCATTTGAAAGTACGCGACGACTTGTTCTCCAACAATCCTGTTGATTTGCCGCTGAACGTCTTGCTCGGCAAACCGCCCAAAACCACGCGCAGCGACCAAACCGTGAGGTCGTCTGAAAAGGCATTTAATGCCCAAAACATCGACATCACCGAAGCCGCCTACCGCGTTTTGCGCCTGCCTACCGTAGCCGCCAAAAACTTCCTGATTACCATCGGCGACCGCAGCGTCGGCGGCATGACCCACCGCGACCAAATGGTCGGCAAATACCAAACCCCCGTAGCCGACTGCGCCGTTACCATGATGGGCTTCAACACCTATCGCGGCGAAGCGATGTCTATGGGCGAAAAACCGACCGTCGCCCTGTTTGACGCACCCGCCTCGGGCAGAATGTGCGTCGGCGAAGCCATCACCAACATCGCGGCGGTCAACATCGGCGACATCGGCAACATCAAACTTTCCGCCAACTGGATGGCGGCGTGCGGCAACGAAGGCGAAGACGAAAAACTCTACCGCACCGTCGAAGCCGTTTCCAAAGCCTGTCAAGCATTGGATTTAAGTATTCCCGTGGGCAAAGACAGCCTGTCGATGAAAACCGTGTGGCAGGACGGCGAAGAGAAAAAATCCGTCGTCTCGCCGTTGAGCCTGATTATCTCCGCGTTCGCGCCGGTAAAAGACGTGCGCAAAACCGTTACGCCCGAATTGAAAAACGTCGAAGACAGCGTATTGCTGTTTATCGATTTGGGCTTCGGCAAAGCGCGTATGGGCGGCTCGGCCTTAAGCCAAGTGTATAACGATATGGCAGGAGAAGCGCCGGATATCGAAGCAGGCCGTCTGAAAGCGTTTTACCAAGTGATTCAGCAGCTTGTAGCCGAAGACAAACTGCTGGCTTACCACGACCGCAGCGACGGCGGCTTGTTTGCGACGCTGGTAGAAATGGCGTTTGCGGCACGTTGCGGCTTGGATATAGATTTAAATTTATTGCTTGCACAAACATTTATTACCAACCATACCGCTCTGTCTCAATCATTGCGGACTGAAGAGGTAAAAGCGTTGGCTGAATGGCAAGAAACCATTGCCCGCACATTATTTAATGAAGAGTTGGGTGCTGTTATCCAAGTTAGAAAACAAGATGTTGCCGATATTATCAATTTATTCTATCAACAACAGCTGCATCATAATGTCTTTGAAATCGGTACGTTAACTGACGAGAACACGTTAATCATCCGCGACGGGCAAACGCACCTTATTTCTGACAATCTAATCAAACTGCAACAAACCTGGCAAGAAACCAGCCACGCCATCCAACGCCTGCGCGACAACCCCGCCTGCGCCGACAGCGAGTTCGCCCTGATTGGCGACAACGAACGCAGTGCATTGTTTGCCGACGTGAAGTTTGACGTAAACGAAGACATCGCCGCGCCTTTCGTCAACAGCGGCGCAAAACCCAAAATCGCCATTCTGCGCGAACAAGGCGTGAACGGACAAATCGAAATGGCCGCCGCCTTCACCCGCGCCGGATTCGATGCCTACGACGTGCATATGTCCGACCTGATGGCAGGCCGCGTCCACCTTGCCGACTTCAAAATGCTGGCGGCGTGCGGGGGCTTCAGCTACGGCGACGTACTCGGCGCAGGCGAAGGCTGGGCGAAATCCATCCTGTTCCACCCCGCCTTGCGCGACCAGTTCGCCGCCTTCTTCGCCGACCCGGACACGCTGACATTGGGCGTGTGCAACGGCTGCCAAATGGTCAGCAACCTCGCCGAAATCATTCCCGGCACGGCAGGCTGGCCGAAGTTCAAACGCAACCTGAGCGAACAGTTCGAAGCACGCCTGAGCATGGTTCATGTCCCCAAATCGCCTTCGCTGATACTCGCCGAAATGCAAGGCTCCAGCCTGCCCGTCGTCGTCAGCCACGGCGAAGGCCGCGCCGACTTCGCGCTTCACGGCGGCAAAATTTCAGACGGCCTCGGCATCGCGCTGCAATACGTCGACGGACAAAACCAAGTTACCCAAACCTACCCGCTCAACCCCAACGGCTCGCCGCAAGGCATCGCCGGCGTTACCAACACCGACGGCCGCGTTACCATCATGATGCCCCACCCCGAACGCGTGTACCGCGCCGCGCAAATGAGCTGGAAACCGGAAGACTGGACGGAACTGTCCGGCTGGTACCGCCTCTTCGCCGGAGCAAGGAAAGCTTTGGGTTAACCGGCAGGCTGATTTGATTCGGCTTTAAAGAAAAAGGTCGTCTGAAAACGATTTAGCGGATTCTGCTATATTCGTTTTCAGACGACCTTTATATGTTCTTTTGCGTATGAAGACCGAACCGACCGCCGTCATTCCCGCCTTCGCAAGAATGACGGTCATAGGAAAATCAATGCATTACCCAAAATAATTAAATTAGAAAACTTAACTTTGGTAGGAAGACTTAAATGGCAAAAACAAAATATTCCGCACGGATCAATGGAGAACATATTGATGGGACAATAGAAATTATAAAAAGAATCGTCTTACATCTGCATAATATGGGCAAAACACAATTTAAGGTAAAAGATGTAGATGAACAGATTGAAGAACTAAAAAACCAATGGCAGATTACTCCTGACTATAATGATGATACACGTGCTTCTTTGTATGTACTTAGTGTTAATTCAAACTCAAGGAAGCATTATCACGAATCAATGCACCAAGACTTTTTATGGTGGAAAAAAGGAGGAATATTTGAATTATACAAACCAACAAATTTTCAAATAAACTCAACCCAATCTTTGGAACAAGATCTCGGTAAACTCAAAGAACAATTAGCATCTGAAATTGAACCAGAAAAACGAACCGAAATCGAAACCTTAATAAAAGCCCGTCAAGGGCAAGGCAGATTCCGGCAAAAACTACTCGAACTGTATCCGAGCTGTCCACTGACAGATCTAGATGTTCGGTCTTTACTTATTGCCAGCCATATCAAACCTTGGAGCAAGTGCAATAATGAAGAGAGGTTAGATCCCTTCAATGGTCTGATGCTCGCCCCCAATATCGACGCATTATTCGATAGCGGTCTGATTACGTTTGAGACCGACGGTACGATAAAAATCAGTCCGAAAATCGATCTGGAAAATCAAAAGCGGCTTGGAATTTCTCCCGATATGAAATTAAAAATTCGACCGAAAAGCGAAAAATATTTCGAGTATCACCGCAACCACGTTTTCCAAAAAGAAGAATAGAAAGTGTTGAACAGTCCGTTGACTTAAGGTCGTCTGAAAACAATTTAGCGAACCACGCTCTATCTGTTTTCAGACGACCTTTTTGCGTTCTTTTGTATACGAATACTAACCAATTACCGTCATTCCCGCGCAGGCGGGAATCCAGACCTCTGCATTTCAGAAATATAGTGGATTAAATTTAAATCAGGACAAGGCGACGAAGCCGCAGACAGTACAAATAGTACGGCAAGGCGAGGCAACGCCGTACTGGTTTAAAGTTAATCCACTATACTTAAAGATTACTGTAAATCCAAACCTCAAGATTCCCACCAGCGCGGGAATGACGATGATTGAGTATTTTCCATTTGAATTCACCATAAAACCAAAATGCCTGCCCCTTTTCGGGCAGGCATTTTCATACGTCAGTTCAATCAGGTTCGACTCAATATTCCACCGTCCAGCCTATCTCGCCGCCCGCGCGCATCGGGACGAGTTCGCCGTCGCCGTAAGGGACGCTTGCGGGGACGGTTTGGCTTTGTTTGACGAGGGTGATCGTGTCGGCGTTTTCGGGAATGCCGTAGAACCTTGCGCCGTTTTTCGAGGCGAAGGCTTCGAGTTTGTCCAACGCGCCTGCTTTTTCAAACACTTCGGCGTAAAGCTCGATGGCGGTCATGGCGCTGAACATGCCGGCGCAGCCGCAGGCGTTTTCTTTGGCGGATTTGGCGTGCGGCGCGGAGTCGGTGCCGAGGAAGAATTTGTGCGCCTTCTCGCCGGTAACGGCGGCGACCAATGCCTGACGGTGGGTTTCGCGTTTGAGTACCGGCAGGCAGAAATGATGGGGGCGCACGCCGCCGACCAAGAGGTCGTTGCGGTTGAGCAGGAGGTGTTGCGGTGTAACGGAGGCGGCAACGTTGTCGCCTGCTTCCAAAACGAGGCGGGCGGCTTCGGCGGTGGTGATGTGCTCAAACACGACTTTAAGCTCCGGCACTTGCGCCAAAACGGGTTTCATTACGCGCTCGATAAAGGCGGCTTCGCGGTCGAAGATGTCGATTTCGGGGTCGGTTACTTCGCCATGAACGAGGAACAGGATGCCCTGTTTTGCCATTTCTTCCAACACGGGAATGAGTTTGAACAGGTCGGTTACGCCGGAATCGGAATTGGTCGTTGCGCCTGCGGGGTAGAGTTTGAAGGCGACGATGCCGGCGGCTTTGGCTTCGCGCACCAGCTCGGGTGTGGCTTGGTCGGTCAGGTAAAGCGTCATCAACGGCTCAAACGCGCTGCCTTCGGGCAATGCCACCATGATGCGCGCTTTGTAGGCAAGCGCGTCGGCAACGCTGACGACGGGCGGCTTGAGGTTGGGCATGATGACGGCGCGCCCCATCTGGCGGGCAGTATAGGGGGCAACGGCTTTGAGCGCGTCGCCGTCGCGCAGGTGCAGGTGCATATCGTCGGGGCGGGTTATGGTCAGGGTTTGCATGGGTGTTCCTTTTTAGATTTTTGGGTTTCAAACGACCCCTTGATGCTTCCTAGGGGCTGTCAACATTTCATTTTCTCAGTGGATTTTTGTTCACAAAGCGGAAGATTCAAGGCGGAAACCGCAACAAGGTTGGACACCTTGTGAGGATTTCCAACGTGGAAGATGCCGCTTTGAGGATAAAAAGACACGGAAACTATTGAATGGCGACAGCCCCAAAGCTCGTCTGAAAAGACTATTGCACAAGGACAGGTTTGCCGTTGTAGGACTGATGCGTCAGGTAAAACACCGCCTGCACGGGCAACTGGTCGGACGGGGTGGTTTTGACGGTCAGCAGGGTTTCTTCCGGACTGCCCGACGCGCGCCACGCATAGGACAGCTGACGGATCGGAACCGGCGATTCGGAGGCTTGATCGGTGCGCAATTCGTTGTTCAAACCCTTCGGCGGGTTTTCCACCAACACCATAAACTGCTTGCGTATCAAGTTTTCGTCCGCCCGCGCCGTCTTCACGCTGCAACTGTCGCCGGTCAGGCTCAAATAATAATCCGCGCCGTCCTGCGTTTTCTTCCAAACGGCAAGCGCATCCGGCTCAATGAAACCTGCGGGCAGCCTGCCGATTTCTTCCGCGTTCAAAGCCGTCAGTTTTTCATTATCGGCAAACGCGCGCACTTTATCGGCAGCCCCGTCAAAAGCGACGCAGCCTTGACGGAACAATTCCGCCGCCGCGTTCGCACGATCCGCCATCTGCTCGGGCGGCACTTCTTCCCTGCCGCACGCCGCCAATAAAACGGAGAAAGTGGCAAGCGTCAAAAGCCTTGAAATCGGACGTTTCGCCATTTTCAGACGACCTCTATTTATGTTTCACGACCAGCGTGAACACGCCGTCTTCTTCGCGCGATTCGAGCAAGACATGCCCGGTCTGGCGGCAGAAAGCCTCAAAATCGCCGGGCGCGCCGCCGTCGGTCGCCAACACGGTCAGGACTTCGCCCGCCTCCATTTGCGCCAAGGCTTTTTTGGTTTTCAAAATCGGCAAAGGGCATCTGAGCCCCTTCAGGTCTAAGGTGTGTGCGTTCATATTTTCGGATGTTCCGTTAACAGGATTAACATGAATTATACCGTACTTACTTGCACCCCACCCCGCCGAACCCATAAAATAAAGCCGTTTTTCACTTTGGAGCACACCATGCGCCGTCTCGCCCTCCTAACCCTCTGCCTCGCCGCCACGGCAGTCAACGCCGCCGGATTCAGCGAAAAAGATACCCCCTTCAACACACGCTACAAAGAAAGCCCCGAAGAAGCCGCAGCCCGCGAGTTCGCCGAACAAAAAACTGCGCTCCCGCCGCTGCCCGACACCCAATCCGGCGACTGGTTCGACCTCTACGTCAGCGAAGACTACGGCAAACAGCCCAAAATCCTCCTCAGCAGCCTGCAAATCATGCCCTCTCCCGACGGCAGCATCCGCTACATCCTCAACGTCCGTTCCGACAAAGGCCATGACAACCTGACCGTCGAAGGCCTCTTCTGCGCCCACTCTTCCTTCACATATGGCAAAGACAAACGCTCGTCTTATAAAGTGTTCGGCTACGGCGACACCGTCAACCGCCGCTGGATCGAGCCGCGCAAAGCCGAATGGAAACCCATAGGCTCAACCTTCAACAAAAACGACGCAATGCGTGCCGTCCTCTACCAGGCCTTCTGTGTCGACGGTGTACCGAACACCACCGAAGGCCTGGTCAAACGCCTCAAAGAACGCGCCGGACGCTACGCGCCGAAGATGGTGCGCCACGACAAATAAGCAAGCCGTTTGACGGTTTCAAACATCAAAAAAGGTCGTCTGAAGCATTTTCAGACGACCTTTTTCCATTCGAATCAAACACGGATGTCGGGTACTTTATTGAACAAACGATAGAAATTGTCGCTAGTGTAAGCGGCAAGCGTTTCTACGGGTTCGCCGCGCAGTTTCGCCACAAACTCGGCGGTATAACGGACATAGGAAGGTTCGTTAGGCTTACCGCGTTTGGGAACAGGGGCGAGGAAGGGGGAGTCGGTTTCGACCAGCATTCTGTCCGCAGGGACGTATTTGGCAGCTTCTTGAATTTGCGGGGCATTTTTGAAGGTAACAATACCGGAGAAGGAAATGTACAGCCCCAAATCCAAAGCGGCTTTGGCAAAAGCGGTATCTTCGGTGAAGCAGTGGATAACGCCGGAATTGGTTTGACCTTCTTTCAGAATCGCCAAAGTATCAGCGGCGGCATCGCGGGTGTGGACAATCACGGGCAAACCGCTTTCGTTGGCGGCTTGGATGTGTTCGGCGAAGCGGCGGTGCTGCCATGCCAAATCGCCTTTGCACCAGTAATAATCCAAGCCCGTTTCGCCTACGCCGACGACTTTCGGGTGTTTTGCCGCTTCGACCATTTCAGCGACGGTAAATTCTTCGGCTTCTTGGCTGTCGGGGTGGACGCCTATGGTGCAGTAAATCTGTTCATTGGCTTGGGCAATGTCGAAGACTTCGGCAAAACTCTGTTTGCTTACGCTGATGGCAAGCGCCTGCTTGACGCTTTGTTCTTCCATATTGGCAAGCACTTCAGGCAGGCGGTTGCTTAAGCCTTCGAAATTGAGGTGGCAGTGTGAATCAATTAAATGCATGATTTTAAAGCGTAAAGGTAACACGGTCGCTGCGCAGTTTCGGTCCCAGCTCGCCTTCAATCAGGGTTTTCGCCTGAAGGCAGCTTTCGTGTTCGGAAAATGCCAGCCCGACGCCTTTAGGACGGTGTGCGGAAGTACGGGCGGGATTGATCCAGACGACTTTGGTAGGCAGGAAGCGTTTGGGGTAATCGGCGATTTCAACGGCGAGCAGGATGTCTTCGCCTAATGAAAATACGTCTTCGGTCGGAACGAAAAGTCCACCGTGTTCGAGAAACGGCATATAGCAGTTGTAGAGCAGGGTCGGGTCTTTAAGCTGCAACGCCATCATTTTCGCCGGAATGTCTTTATTGTTGTTTACCATTTTGTTTTACCTTATCTAATTATTTGTTTTGCCAAAATTCGAGATATTCAGTCAGCAGATACTCAAGCTGCATTTTAACACTCAAGGTGTGGTATCCGTAAGGGCTGAGTGCGTTCAGACGACCTGTCAGCGCAAACAGGCGGCGCGGATCGGTTTTGGAAGCCGTCTGCGACAATGCCTGCGCGTAATCGGGATAATAAAGCGGCGGCATTTGTTGTTGCGCCAAGCCGACATCCAACAGCCATTTCTGCATCCAATCGATGAAGACTGCCAACGGCTGTTTGTGTTTGTCAAACGCAGCGGCGTAGTCGAGTATCGTCAACAGACGCGGCGCGGCAAGTAAAGTGAGCAGCTCTTCGCGTAAGTCATCCATTTCGGGCGTATGCGCAAACAAAGGCGCACCGCTGTGAAAAGCCAGCAACGATTCCGCATCGTCCACACCCTCTCCCTGAAGATACGCCAAAGCTTCGTCGCGCGAAGGTGCAGGCAAAACCATCTGGCGGCAACGGCTTTTAATGGTCGGAAGAAGCTTGTCGCGTGCATGCGTAACCATCAAAAAAACAACATGTTGCGGCGGCTCTTCCAAAGCTTTGAGCAAGCCGTTTGCCGCCTGTACGTTCATACTTTCAGCGGGATGCACCAATACCACCCGCAATCCTCCGCGCACAGCCGTCAGATAAATATTTTCCACAATATCGCGCACGGCATCGATTTTGATCTGCAACAATTTTCGCCCGACCGCACCGTCTTCGGGGATTTCAGGAGTGAGTTCGTAAAAATCGGGATGGCTGTTTTGCAAAAACAAATGACACGAAGCGCATACGCCGCAAGGCTGATGATCTTCCCGAGGCGATTCGCACAGCAAAGCCTGCGCTACAAACCGTGCAAACGCTGTCTTACCGGTGTTTTCCTTGCCGGTAAACAGCCAAGCGTTCGGACGGTTTTCCCAATGATCAGCAAGCTGCCGCCACTGGTTTTGATGCCACGGATAAATCATGTCGAAAAGTACAAGCGTTTGAACAAAAGCGTGATTATACAGGGAAATGTTAGAGGTCGTCTGAAAAGAGGCTTCCGTTTCAGACGACCTTGCCGGATGTGCATCATTTTTAAGCAACATGATTTTTTGCTTGTATATCAATCGTCAAACCAATTTATACACAGGCTGTTCACACAGTTTGCCTGACAAAATGTGTATCACAACAAAATCCACACAATACTTTTTTCAAATTTCAAACAACAGCCTGCGCTATAATCCGCCTCATTCACTTCCACCCTTTCAATCATGAACCGACAAAAAACCTACCTGCTGCTGACCGCCCTGTTCACTCTGATTTTCATCGCGCTCATCATGCTCGGCGGCTACCTGCTTTCCATCCAAAGCAAACAATTCGCCGTCGCCGCCTTCCTGTTCGCCTTCGGCGCCGTCTTCGCCCAAATCGGCAGTCTCGCCCTCTACATCCGCCACAAAGCCCGCGCACAAATCATGCGTGAGCAACAAACCGAATCCCATTAAGGAAAACCCATGTTCGACAAAATCGTCCTCGCCAGCGGCAATGCAGGCAAACTCAAAGAATTTACCTGCCTCTTCGCCGATTTGAACATCGAAGTCCTGCCGCAATCCCAGTTCGACACGCCCGAATGCCCCGAGCCGTACCACACCTTTGTCGAAAACGCACTCGCTAAAGCCCGCCACGCCGCCAAACACAGCGGCCTGCCCGCGCTCGCCGACGACTCCGGCATCTGCGCCGCCGCATTAAACGGCGCACCCGGCGTCCTCTCCGCTCGCTATGCCGGAGCCAATCCTAAATCCGATGCCGCCAACAACAAACGCCTTTCAGACGACCTCGCCGACAAAGCTGACAAAAGCTGCTACTACGTCTGCGTCCTTGTCCTCGTCCGCCACGAAAACGACCCGCAACCCATCATCGCCGAAGGCATCTGGCGCGGACAATGGCAGGCAGAAGCCGCCGGAACCAACGGCTTCGGCTACGACCCGCATTTCTACCTGCCCGAACACAACTGCACCGCCGCCGAGCTTGCCCCCGAAATCAAAAACGCCGAAAGCCACAGGGTGCAGGCGTTGCGGGAATTGCTGAAAAAAATCGAAGCCTTATAAATCGATAATAGGTCGTCTGAAAACCCGAAACGCTTTTTCAGACAACCTGACCACTACATTATGAAAGGAAACTCATGTCCCCTAAACAAATCCTGATTGTCGCCATCCGCCTGACCGTCATCATTTGGATAGTCAAAACCCTGTCAACCGCCATTCCCCTGATGGATTTCGCGTCCGACAACGACATCAGGTTTCCCGTCTCAGAAGTACTGGGCGTATTCGGTTTTTACAGCATAGTGTGGTTGTTTTTATGGTTTTTTCCCGCCACAACCGCCAATTTCCTCCTGCCCAAAATCCATCAAAAGCCGCAAGAATTGCCCAAAAACCCTGCCCCTTGGTTAACCACAGGTCTGATTTTAATCGGCTTTTACTCCCTATCCCTCGCGCTGGCCGACCTGACTTACCTGTATAGTTTTTACCAAATCGCCCAAAACGGTATCACCGCCTCGGCGGACGGCATCTGGACCATGATGACGAACCAAGACAAAGCCACCACGCTTGCCGCCACCGTCCAAACCTTGATCGGCATCCTCCTGATTTTTGGCGCACCGTTTATCAGCCGCCAGATCCGCAAGCATTTATAAACCCGTAACAGGCCGTCTGAAAATGTATTCCATGTTTTCAGACGGCCTCAAAACCCAAAACAACCAATGACCCAAATCACATTCCCCCAAGCCGGACAGCTCACCGCCCTGCCGCCCCTGTCGCTCTACATCCACATCCCGTGGTGCATCAAAAAATGCCCGTATTGCGACTTCAATTCCCACAGCCTGAAAAACGGATTGCCCGAAGCCGCCTATATCGACGCGCTGCTGACCGATTTGCAGCTTGAATTGCCCAATATTTGGGGCAGGCCGGTGGAAACGATCTTTTTCGGCGGCGGTACGCCCAGCCTGTTTCAGGCGGAATCGATTGACCGTTTGTTGAGCGGCGTGCGTTCGCTGTTGCGTTTGCAGCCCGAAGCGGAAATTACTTTGGAAGCCAATCCGGGCACGTTTGAAATCGAGAAGTTTCAAGGATTTAAAGACGCAGGCATCACGCGGCTTTCTATTGGCGTGCAGAGTTTCAACGACGATATGCTGATGCGGCTAGGACGTGTCCACAATGGCAAAGAAGCCTTAACCGCCATCGATACTGCGTTGAAATTATTTGATAAAGTCAATATCGACTTGATGTATGCGCTGCCGAACCAAACCGTTCAAACGGCATTGGACGACGTACAAACCGCCATCGCCACAGGTGCAACCCACATCAGCGCGTATCATCTGACCATGGAGCCGAACACGCCGTTCGGTCATACGCCGCCGAAAGGTTTGCCGCAAGACGAAGCCGCATTAGACATCGAAGACGCGGTACACGGCGCACTGGAAGGCGCGGGTTTTATCCACTACGAAACATCGGCTTTTGCAAAACCCGCCATGCGGTGCCGCCACAATTTGAACTACTGGCAGTTCGGCGATTATTTGGGCATAGGCGCGGGCGCGCACGGCAAAATCTCCTACCCAGACCGCATCGAGCGTACCGTCCGCCGCCGCCACCCCAACGACTACCTTGCCTTAATGCAAAGTCAGCCAAGTGTTGCCGTTGAACGCAAAACCGTTGCCGCCGAAGATTTGCCGTTCGAATTCATGATGAACGCCCTGCGCCTGACCGATGGCGTACCTGCCGCGATGTTGCAGGAGCGCACGGGCGTACCCGCCGCCAAAATCATGGCGCAAATCGAAACGGCTAGACAAAAAGGTCTGCTGGAAACCGACCCGACCGTATTCCGCCCGACCGAGCAGGGACGGTTGTTTTTAAACGATTTGTTGCAATGCTTTTTATGAGTTTATCCAAGATGAAAGAAAACTATCCAAAGAATTTCAAACCGCATGAAATTAAGAATGACAAAGCATAAGTTGTTTGACTTGAAGACGAAAACTATAAAAAGCTTTGCAATCACTTGGTGTTATGGGGATTGCAATTCTACGGTTATTAGGAGCAATTAATGCTGGATGTTTTTTACCAAATTTCACTTTCCAGCCTTCTTTGATTTTGGTCTTGACCAATTTATCTATTTTGGTATCTGTACTGAATCTGTTCATTTATATATTCCTTCTTGAGTTTTTAGAAACCGTTACCGAACTTTGAATCAATAACGGTTCAGGTTTATATTAGTATGGGGTATTATTTACCTTTTGCAGGATTATTACCACGACCACCTCCTGAAGGGTTACCTGTTCGGCTTGGCCAGTTGGGATTTGTATTACCAGTATTATTGGTTGCCATAATTATTTCCTTTTAAAATTGATAAGAAGATTATCCGCTAATGGATATTTAGCGAATACGGTCATGATAAATTCGGCACTCGGACAAACAGCGACAAAATTAGGGACAAATAGGAGTTTATAATGGAAAATAAAGAAATATTTTCTAACTTTATGAATCTAAAGAACTTTAAAAACTGGTCTGATAATGACCTGGCTAAAGAGGTTTTCAATATTTTACATGATGACGAAATTCGGCATCTATCCAGCGCTGAAGAGGAAGAAGAGATAAGGTTATTCTGTGAAAGATTTTCTCAAGGGCTAGGGCGATTAAAAACTAATGATAAAAGAGAACCTCGTTTTAAACTATATGAAGATAAAAGTAGAAGAATTACTTGGAAGCAATGCTGGGAAGCAGTATCTAAAGAATACCCTAATGTGCAAAACAAAAATGAAGTATTAGATAATATCGATAATGATAAAGAACTAGAAATAAAAAGAATTATTGACAAAACAATAGAAACTCAAGAAATACTTTCTTGGAATAGTGATTTGCAAATTTACTTCAATGCCGCAACCTTATTTTATAACAACAAACCTAAATTCATTCTAGATGCTTGGGTGAACTTAGATAAAAATTACAATGAACAGAATAGATTAGAAGACTTAGCAGAAAAACATAACTTAGGAAGTTTACAGACTTATTTAGGTAATTTTTATTTTTACAAAAAACAAAAATACTCTAAATCCTTGGAATTCTATAAATCAGCAGCCCAAAATTATGATGAGTTAGCTCTCTATCAACTAGGGCAAATCTATGAAATTGGCGTAAATGGGCATATTGAAAAAGATATTGATAAAGCAATGGAATATTATAAAGAAGCTACTGAATATGACTTTCCTTTTGCATTGAATAAATTAGCATATTTATCTTATTGCACACGAAAATATCAACAATTTTTTGAATACGCGAGGAAATCGGCAGAAATTAGCGGATTTAATCCATTACCTATTGTAGAAGGACCGATGATGCTTGATACGGATGAGAATGGTTACTCTTATATTAAAAGGTCAAATAAACAGCAACAATTTCCAAATTATCTTGGAGTGTTATATTTAGGTTTCGCATATCAAGAAGGGCTTGGGATTAATAAAAATTTGTCAAAAGCAATTCAACAATACGAGCATTTTTTAGAATTTCCATTTAACCATTGGACTCAAACTGTTTTAACAAGGTTATTTCTTTTACTCAAAGAATGTGCCCAAAACGAAGAAGATATAACCAAAGCTAAAAATGCTTTTAATAAATTGAAAGAATTAATAATTAAAAGTTTGGATACGGCTTGGGAAACCACGGATTCAAGTATATTGAAATTTGAAGATAATTTATTAGGATTACATCCTGATTTTATTAATGAAATCGAAAATGCAAAATATTTTTCCCATGGTTATGGAGACTCTATTCTCTTAAAATCAATAGCTAAACGATTCACATCATAAAAAATGCGGTTGTATAGCATATAAATCCAAGATTCATCTTTAAGACATTTCCTTTAATACGCTTTTAGAATATTAAAAATGCCGCCTGGGCACATTTAATCTCCTTTGACCAAACTCCCTAATTAGCAAAAAATTTTGTATTATTGCAATTTCGTTCTGTCCACTCTTTCTAGGAGAAAATCATGTCCAAAACCATCATCCACACCGACAAAGCCCCTGCCGCCATCGGCGCATACAGCCAAGCCGTGCGCGCGGGCGACACTGTTTACATGAGCGGTCAAATCCCTCTCGATCCCGCCACCATGACCGTTGTCGGCAATGGCGACTTCCGCGCCGAAGCACGCCAGGTCTTTAAAAACCTGCAAGCCGTCGCCGAGGCCGCTGGCGGCACACTGGGCGACATCGTCAAACTCAACGCCTACCTGACCGACCTCGCCAACTTCGCCGTCTTCAACGAAGTCATGGCAGAGTTCATCCAAGAACCCTTCCCCGCCCGCGCCGCCGTCGGTGTCGCCTCCCTGCCCAAAGGCGTGCAGGTCGAAGCCGAAGCCGTGCTGGTACTGAACGCATAAGACACACAACCCGTTTCAGACGACCTCCCACAAGCCAAAGGTCGTCTGAAACACCACACACAATCGGACAATAACAACAATGGCACACTACGCAATCGGCGATATTCAAGGCTGCTTCGACGAATTCACCCTTCTGCTCGACAAAATCAACTTCAACCACGGCACAGACACCCTCTGGCTCGTCGGCGACATCGTCAACCGCGGCCCCAAATCCCTCGAAGTCCTCCAATTCTGCATGGAACACGAAAGCAGCGTCCGCATGGTTCTTGGCAACCATGACCTGCACCTGCTCGCCGTCGGCTACGGCGAAGGCACCGTCAAGCGCAGCGACACCATCACCCCCATCCTCCAACACCCCGACAGCAAAAAAATGCTCGATTGGCTGCGCTTCCAGCCCCTGCTGATCAAAGGCGTGCGCCATGTTATGGTTCACGCCGGCATCCTGCCCCAATGGACCATCGCCCGCGCCGAACTGCTTGCCAGCGAAACCGAAGCCGAACTGCGCGGCAAAAAATACAAAAAGTTTTTCTCCAAAATGTACGGCAACAAACCCGCCGAATGGCGCGACGAGCTGACCGGCTACGACCGCCTGCGCATGATTCTCAACGTCTTCACCCGAATGCGCGCACTGACGCTGAAAAACGAACTCGACTACGACTACAAATCCACCCTCAAAAAAATGCCTACGAACCTGCGCCCTTGGTTCAAAGCCCCAAACAGGCAAAACCTCAGCCACACCATCGTCTTCGGCCACTGGTCTTCGCTGGGCTTTATGAACACCGACAACATCCTCTCCCTCGACACCGGCGCACTTTGGGGCGGCGAACTGACCGCCATCAACCTTGCCGACCACAGCATTACCCAAGTCCCTTCACTGGGCGGTTTGGACTGGAAAACGGCTTTGAAATAAGCCATAAAAATGAAAAAGGTCGTCTGAAATCCCGAGATTTAGGTTTTCAGACGACCTTTTATATCGACAGACCGCAAGCCTTACCTGCGGTTTGACCATCAAGCCAGCGGGGCGAGCAGTTTTTCGAATGCTTCTTCAAACTGTTTCAAACCGTCTTCCTGTAAGCGGTTGGCGAGGGTTTCTACGTCTATGCCGAGCGCGGCAGTTTCGGCAAGCTGCGCTTGTGCTTCTTCCACGCCTTCGGTCAGCGTGGCTTTGGCTGTGCCGTGGTCGATGAAGGCTTTGAGTGTGGCGTCGGGGACGGTGTTGACGGTGTGCGCGCCGATCAGGCTGTCAACGTAGAGTGTGTCGGGATAGGCGGGGTTTTTGACGCCTGTGGATGCCCATAAGAGCTGTACGCGGTTTGCGCCTTTGGCTTCCAGCGCGGCAAATTCGGGGCTGCCGAAGTATTGCGCCCAGTCTTGGTAGGCGGCTTTGGCAAGGGCGATGGCGATTTTGCCTTTGAGATGATCGGGCAACGTGGCGTCCAGCGCGCCGTCCACGCGGGAGATGAAGAAGCTGGCGACGGCTTGGATATGGGCAACGCTTTGTCCTGCTTCCAGGCGTTTGGCGATTCCGCGCGCGTAGGCTGCGTAGGCTTTGAGGGTTTGGGCGCGTGAGAACAGCAGGGTCAGGTTCACGCTGATGCCCTCGGCAATGAGGGTTTCGAGTGCTTCGATGCCTGCGTCGGTAGCGGGGACTTTAATCATGGCGTTTTTACGCGCGATGGCGGCATGGAGACGGCGGGCTTCTTCTACCGTGCCTTGTGCGTCTTTGGCAAGCTCGGGAGAAACTTCGAGGCTGACGAAACCGGTTTTGCCGCCGGTGGATTCATGTTCGACAAGGCAAACGTCGCAGGCTGCCTGTACGTCGGCAATCGCCATGGTTTCGTAGCGTTGTTTGGGGCTGAGGTCTTGCTGCTTGAGGGCGGCGACTTCATCGGCGTAAAGCGCGTCGCCGGCGAAGGCTTTTTGGAAGATGGCGGGATTGGAAGTTACGCCGCACACGCCTTGTTTCAACATTTGCGCCAATTCGCCGCTTTGTATGAGCGAGCGGGAAAGGTTGTCCAGCCAGATTTGTTGTCCTAATGCTTTAACGTCCGATAAAATAGTCATCTCTGATTCCTTTAAATATAGGTTATTTGCGAAGCAGGCAGTAATGCTACCCCTATTCGGAAAATTTGGATAGTTTATTAGGGCATTTCATCATGTCCAAAATCATATAAAACGAACACAAAAAGGCATGAAATTATGGCAGGAAACGGTCAATATCTCGATTGGGCGCGCGAAGTGTTGCACACCGAAGCGGAAGGCTTGCGCGAAATTGCGGCAGAATTAGACGAAAACTTCGTCCTTGCGGCAGACGCGTTGTTGCACTGCAAAGGCAGGGTCGTCATCACAGGCATGGGCAAGTCGGGACATATCGGGCGCAAAATAGCGGCGACCATGGCTTCGACCGGCACACCCGCGTTTTTCGTCCATCCTGCGGAAGCGGCACACGGCGACTTGGGCATGATTGTGGACAACGACGTCGTCGTCGCGATTTCCAATTCCGGCGAAAGCGACGAAATCGCCGCCATCATCCCCGCGCTCAAACGCAAAAACATCACCCTCATCTGCATCACCGCCCGCCCCGGCTCGACCATGGCGCGCCATGCCGACATCCACATCACGGCATCAGTTTCCAAAGAAGCCTGCCCGCTGGGACTTGCCCCGACGACCAGCACCACCGCCGTTATGGCTTTGGGCGATGCGTTGGCGGTCGTCCTTTTGCGCGCACGCGCGTTCACGCCCGACGATTTCGCCCTGAGCCACCCCGCCGGCAGCCTCGGCAAACGCCTGCTTTTACGCGTGGCAGACATTATGCACAAAGACGACGCGCTACCTGCCGTCCGACTCGGCACGCCCTTAAAAGAGTCCATCGTCAGTATGAGCGAAAAAGGCTTGGGTATGCTGGCGGTAACGGACGAACAAGGTCGTCTGAAAGGCGTGTTCACCGACGGCGATTTGCGTCGCCTGTTCCAACAGCGCGACCGCTTTGATGGGCTGACCGTCGATGAAATCATGCACCCTTCCCCCAAAACCATCCCCGCCGAACGCCTCGCCACCGAAGCCCTGAAAGTCATGCAGGCAAACCATGTGAACGGGCTTTTGGTAACCGACGCCGACGGCGTGCTGACAGGTGCGCTGAATATGCACGATTTACTGATGGCGCGGATTGTGTAGTCCAAGCAGGTCGTCTGAAACCCGATTCAAGGTTTTCAGACGACCTTTCCAGTATAATCCAAGCCTTTCCCCCGATTGCGAACCCACCATGACCCCGATCCAACTCGACCATACCGCCAAAGTGCTGGCTGAAATGCTGACCTTCAAACAGCCTGCCGATGCCGTTTTGTCCGGCTACTTCCGCGAACACAAAAAACTCGGCAGGCAAGACCGCCACGAAATTGCCGAAACCGCCTTCGCCGCCCTGCGCCATTATCAAAAAATCAGTGCCGCTCTGCGCCGCCCGCATGCCCAACCGCGCAAAGCCGCGCTTGCCGCGCTCGTTCTCGGCAGAAGCACCAACATCAGCCAAATCAAAGACCTGCTCGACGAAGAAGAAACCGAGTTCCTCGGCAGCCTCAAAGCGCGCAAAACCGAATTTTCAGACGACCTCCATACCGCCGCCGAATTGCCGCAATGGCTGGTGGAGCAACTGCAAAAACATTTTAGTGACGAAGAAATCCTCGCCTTCGGCCGCAACATCAACCAAGCCGCGCCGCTCGACATCCGCGTCAACACGCTCAAAGGCAGACGCGACAAAGTGCTGCCGCTACTTCAAGCCGAAAGCCCCGATGCAGAAGCCACGCCCTATTCCCCTTGGGGCATACGCTTGAAAAACAAAATCGCCCTCAACAAACACGAATTGTTTTTAGACGGCACGCTGGAAGTCCAAGACGAAGGCAGCCAGCTCCTCGCCCTGCTCGTTGGTGCCAAACGCGGCGAAATCATCGTCGATTTCTGCGCAGGCGCAGGCGGCAAAACCCTCGCCGTCGGCGCGCAAATGGCAAACAAAGGCAGAATCTACGCCTTCGACATCGCCGAAAAACGCCTTGCCAACCTCAAGCCCCGCATGACCCGCGCTGGGCTGACCAACATCCACCCCGAACGCATCAGCAGCGAACACGACAGCCGCATCGCCCGCCTCACCGGCAAAGCCGACCGCGTTCTGGTCGATGCCCCCTGCTCCGGCTTAGGCACGCTGCGGCGCAATCCCGACCTCAAATACCGCCAGTCGCCCGAAACCGTCGCCAAACTTTTGGAGCAACAACACAGTATCCTCGATGCCGCCGCCAAACTGGTCAAACCGCAAGGCAGGCTGGTTTACGCCACTTGCAGCGTATTGCCCGAAGAAAACGTAATGCAGGTCGAACTCTTTTTGGAAGAACACCCCGAATACGAACTGCTCGACTGCGCCGAGCTGCTCGCCAGTTTGAAAATCGATTTAAACACCGGCAAATACCTGCGCCTTGATTCGGCAAAACACCAAACCGACGGATTCTTCGCCGCCGTTTTGCAACGCAAGGAATAAATATTCAAACAAGTCGTAAACACACGAAAGGTCGTCTGAAAAACCCGAATCAGGTTTTTCAGACGACCTTTCACAATCCCACCACGCCGCAGCTTGAACTTTGCCTGCAAAATCAGCCAAGCAAATTTGGAATCGGACAATCAAGTATTTTCGCGGGAAAACTACGCTACATGTTGCGGCTATCGCAAACATAATTAACTTTGAATACAGCATGTCGTTCAATTCCGTCATTCCCGCACAGGCGGGAATCCATCGTAAAACTTGAGAAACCTTGATTTGAAAAACAGTTTCTGAATTTCAAAAATGGATTCCCGCCTGCGCGGGAATGACGGCTGACGACGATGACGGATGTCGTATTAAAAACCAATATCTCAGGTCGGCATTCATGCCCGACCTGCAAACGGCAAAGCAACGCCCAAAACACGAAAGGTCGTCTGAAAACCCTTTCAGACAACCCCCTCTCAATTCAGTTGACCAACCTGCCCGCATTTTCAGACTTTTCCGCAGGTCCTTCCTCATCGCCCGTCGGCGGCGTTTCCACCAAATCGGGCAACACCAATTCGCCTAATTCCGTCAGTGGCGGCAGCTCTTCCAAACTATCCAACTGCAAATCGCTCAAAAATGTTTCCGTCGTCGCCCACAATGCAGGCCGCCCGATCGAATCACGATGCCCGATCACTTCAATCCAGCCTCTGTCCTGCAAAGTCTGCATCACGTTCTGCGACACTGCCACGCCGCGTATGCCCTCAATGTCGCCTCGCGTAACCGGCTGCTGGTAGGCAATAATCGCCAGCGTTTCCATTACGCCGCGGGAATAGCGCGGCGCACGCTGCTCCTGAAGGCTGCCCAGCCGCTCGAATGCCGCCTGAGCAATCTGAAACCGCCAGCCCTCGTGCGTATGCACCAGTTGCAACGCCCTGCCCTGCCAACGTGTTTTCAACTGCGCCAATACATCGATTAATTTGTCCTGCGACAGCGGCGGCACACACAATTCGCGCATGGATTTTTCGTTTAAGGGTTCGGTTTGGGTCAAAAGCGCGGCTTCGATGAGCGCGTCGGGAGGGAGTTTTTCGTTCATAATTTAAGATTGTTGCTCGATATAACAAGTTTTCAGACGACCGCCAAGTGCTTAAAGGTCGTCTGAAAAACGGAAACAGCAGGATATGTTTGACAGGGCAAATTTAAATGAAGTACCTGTTTCGGCCTCTCATCGGAGCGGGAATGACGATGTGCGTTTTTCCTATTTTAACCTACGGCACATTCGGACAGAAACCGTCTTTATCCGCCATGACAGGCTTCATAAAGCGGCAGCAAATCTTCCACCGTTTCGGCTATCCATTTCGCTACATCCTGCTTGCCCAAATCGTCGCGTTCAATGTGTTTGCCGATGCAGAAAAAGTCTTCGTCGTTTTGCAACCTTCGGTCGGATTCGCTTTGTTGTGCGACGGTGCGGTAGTCGTCGTATTCGCTTTCCGCGCCGTGCCACATATCGAATGCGGCGTATTTTTCGGTATCGAAATTGTCCAGCCAGCGGTTGTATTCCGGCAGCGCAATCGGTGATACGTCGGCTTTGTAGCAGTGCCAGTCTAGGCTGACGCTCAGGCGGCGGCGGTTCAATAAAATCGATAAAATCGCGGCGGAATTTTTGTATTGGGCGTATTTGAAGTAGGCGAAGAAATGGGCGCGAACCTGCCAGCCGTTACACCAGCGTTCGATATGCGGCGGGGCGAAAGGTTCGCCCAAATCGGCGGCGACCTGCTGTATCAGCTGCTGCCATATCTGCCAGTTTTCCTTGTAGTCGGCTTTGATTTGCGGAATGCTCTCGGGCTGGTATTTTTTGAGCTGGGCAAACTGGAAAAACGGGATATTGAACAAATCGCAGCTTTTTGGCGTCAGCATGGTTTGCTTCCTTTTCAGACGACGTGGTTGTGTTACGGGTGATATTGAGGTCGTCTGAAAATCTGTTTTCAAGTTTTCAGACGGCCTTTGTTTGAAGAAACGGCAATCTGTAAACGGCCTTATCTGCGCCGGCGCGCCGCCATGATTTCGCCGATTTCGGTCAGTTTCTCTTTGGGGATAAACGTTTTGCCCATGTCGAACAAGGGTTCTTCAATCGCCAGATGCACATCGTAACCCGCCACAAAGCGTTTGAACGCTTCCGCATCGGGGATATAGGCGTTGTCTGCTTCGAGTTTGGCAAATTCGGCAGCCACGGCATCCCAGTTGCCATGCAGGCTCACATGTTGGCGCAAAAGCTCGTTCACGCTTTCTTGGGCTTGCGGCGCGTATTGCAGCAGCAGCGGGAAGAAGTTTTCTTCTTCGTCTTCATGGTGCAGCGGCGCGGCGACGTTGAAATATTGGGCGATTTGGCGGATGGTTTGCAAAACAATCTGATTGCAGCCGTTTTCGGCGATGTAGTCCGACAGCATGGCGACCTGGCCGCAGAAACGGCGCACTTTGCCGTGGCAGGCATACAGCATTTCTATCGGTTCGGCAAAGGTAACGCTTTTAGTTTCAAACGGATTCATGGTTGTGTTCTCGACGGGATACTTTTCAGACGACCATTTTATAACAAAACAGCCTGCATAAAGCAGGCTGTCTGTATTCGGACGCTTAAGGCGGCTTAGTTCACCAAAGTAACGTCGCCTTTCATCAAAGCGCCGTGTCCTGGGAATGAGCAGTAGAATTTGTAGCTGCCGTCTGCCAGTTTGGCAGGATCAACGGTTACAGAAGTCTCTTCGCCGCCGCCAATCAATTTGGTATGACCGACGACACGGGCATCACCGGCTTTTACATAGTCGGCTTCGGCACCGGCAGCAGCGCCGTCTTTCAATACGCCATCCATGTCTTCTGCTTTGGAAATCACGATATTGTGACCCATGCCTGATTTAGGTTGGGTACCGGTGTGTTTCAGGGTAATGGTGAATTCTTTACAAGCTTTGCTGATTTGAATGTCTTTAGTGTTGAACTGCATGTTGTCGTTGGATTCAACGGTAGCCGAGCAGTTGCCTGCGGCAGGTGCAGCGGCAGAGTCGGCAGGCGCTGCTTCGGAAGCAGGAGCAGCATCGGCAGGTGCAGCAGTTTCCGCAGGAGCGGCTTCAGAAGCGGCAGGCGCTGCATTCTCAGCAGGTTTTGCAGGTTCTTGCGAGCAGGCAGCCAAACCGATAACGGCGGCAGAAATCAGGGCTAAATATGCTTTCATTTGTATCTCCTAATGATGATAGTCATGATGATAGTCTGTTAATTTTTACAAAACAAAACTTGCGAATATATTAATAAACCCATATTCAGGTTTACTATCTACAAGCGGAACCAAAGAAATAATGAAGCCGTATTCTGCTACAACAACCCAAACAAGTCCAAGATTCCATAGCAAATTTACATCAGTTTACCTAAAAAAGAATGACTACTATTCAGGTATTATTTCTTTAGTATTAGACCCTCTCATCCGAACGAATGAAATTTAACTTATGTTAACAATTTAAATAATAATTCCTAACTCAACGGCTGTGTTTGCGCACCACCTCCGCCAGCGCGGCAGCCAATTCAGGATGCTTGTCTTCCAATTTTACCGCCGCCGCATCAAAACTCTCCAACGCCGCCCCGCTCAAATGCAGGCTGTTGACCTTGGGTTGCGCCGGCGGCTTCGGCACGACTTTGACCGCCACATCCCGAATCCCCGCGTTCAATTCCTGAAGCTGCGGCACAAGCGCGGGCAATATCATTTTCAGACGCGAAGCCGCCATACCGTTTGCCGCCAGTAACACCAGCCTGCCCTCTTCGATACAGGCAGTTTGAAAGTGAGGATGCAGGTTTGCCGGCAGGATGCGTTTGACTGCTGCATCCAGCCTGCGCCATTGTTGGGACTGCTGCAACAAACCCGCCAACCGCTTGTCCCGTTTGCCCAATTGTTCCAAATTCATATGTTTCAGACGACCTTTTCAAAGTGTACGGTTGTATTATCAAGATTGAAATCCGGTAAAACTGCCTTTATTTCAAACGGCATGACTGCCTTGCCGCGAGGCTTGTGTTAAAATCCCCGTTTCGCCATTATTTTATATCAGGCGCAGGAACTATTTCATGCTGACAAACATTGCTAAGAAAATCTTCGGCAGCCGCAACGATCGACTGCTGAAACAATACCGTAAATCCGTTGCCAAAATCAACGCACTCGAAGAACAAATGAAAGCCTTGAGCGATGCGGATTTACAGGCTAAAACAGCCGAATTCAAACAACGTCTTGCCGACGGACAGACTCTGGACGACATCTTGGTCGAAGCCTTCGCCGTCTGCCGCGAAGCGTCCCGCCGCGTACTCGGTATGCGCCACTTCGACGTACAGCTTATCGGCGGTATGGTGCTGCACGACGGCAAAATCGCCGAAATGCGTACTGGTGAAGGTAAAACCTTGGTCGCTACGCTTGCCGTCTATCTCAACGCCCTTTCCGGCAAAGGCGTGCACGTCGTTACCGTCAACGACTATCTTGCCTCCCGCGACGCGGGCATCATGGCACCGCTCTACAACTTCCTCGGCTTAACCGTCGGCGTCATCATCGCCGATATGCAGCCGTTTGACCGTCAAAACGCCTACGGCTCCGATATTACCTACGGCACCAACAACGAATTCGGTTTCGACTACCTGCGCGACAATATGGTAACCGACCAATACGACAAAGTTCAGCGCGAATTGAATTTTGCCGTAGTGGACGAAGTGGACTCCATTCTGATCGACGAAGCGCGTACCCCGCTGATTATCTCCGGTCAGGCGGATGACAACATCCAGCTGTACCAAATCATGAACAGCCTTCCTGCGCACCTCATCCGCCAAGAAACCGAAGAAGGCGAAGGCGATTACTGGGTCGATGAAAAAGCACACCAAGTCATCTTGAGCGAAGCGGGTCACGAACACGCCGAGCAAATCCTGATTCAAATGGGCTTGCTGCAAGAAAACGACTCTCTCTACTCCGCCGCCAACATCGCCCTGATGCACCACCTCATGGCTGCCCTGCGGGCGCATACGTTGTTCCATAAAGACCAACACTACGTCATCCAAGATGGCGAAATCGTCATCGTGGACGAATTTACAGGTCGTCTGATGTCCGGCCGCCGCTGGTCCGAAGGTTTGCACCAAGCCGTCGAAGCCAAAGAAGGCGTGGAAATCAAACGCGAAAACCAAACCCTCGCCTCCATCACCTTCCAAAACTATTTCCGCCTGTACACCAAGCTCTCCGGCATGACCGGTACCGCCGATACCGAGGCTTTCGAGTTCCAAAGCATCTACAACCTCGAAACCGTCATCATCCCGACCAACCGCCCCGTACAGCGTAAAGACTTCAACGACCAGATTTTCCGTTCTGCCGAAGAAAAATTCGAAGCCGTCGTCAAAGACATCGAAGAATGCCACAAACGCGGACAACCAGTCCTCGTCGGTACCACCAGCATCGAAAACTCCGAACTGGTCTCCAATCTTTTGCAAAAAGCCGGACTGCCGCACAACGTCCTCAACGCTAAAGAACACGAACGCGAAGCCCTGATTGTCGCCCAAGCCGGTAAAGTCGGCGCCATTACCGTCGCCACCAATATGGCAGGCCGCGGTACCGACATCGTCCTCGGCGGTAACCTCAAACACCAAATCGAGGCCATCCAGTCCAACGAAAACCTGAGCGACGAAGAAAAAGCCGCACAAATCGCCGCCCTTGAAAACGGCTGGCAGGCAGAACACGACCAAGTGGTCGCAGCAGGCGGTCTGCACATCATCGGTACCGAACGCCACGAAAGCCGCCGTATCGACAACCAATTGCGCGGACGCGCAGGCCGTCAGGGCGACCCCGGCTCCAGCCGCTTCTACCTCTCGTTTGAAGACCCGCTGCTGCGCCTCTTCGCGCTCGACCGCGCCGCCGCCATCCTCAACCGCCTCGCTCCCGAACGCGGTATCGCCATCGAACACGGCATGCTAACCCGCCAAATCGAAGGCGCGCAACGCAAAGTCGAAGGCCGCAACTTCGACATGCGCAAACAAGTATTGGAATACGACGACGTTGCCAACGACCAACGTAAAGTCATCTACCACCAACGCAACGAAATCCTCAACAGCAAAGACGTCAGCGACCTGACCAAACGCATCCGCGAAGAAGTCATCAGCGATTTGGTCGATTTGTACATACCGCCCGACAGCATGGAAGAGCAATGGGACATCCCTGGGCTCGAAAGCCAGCTTGCCGCCGAATTCCGCCTGAACGAAGACATCCAAGCATGGCTCAAAGCAGACAGCACTTTGGACAATCAGGACATCAAAGAGCGTCTGATTAAACGTGTGGAAGAAGAATACGCAGCCAAAGTCGAGCTGGTCGGTAAAAAACCGATGGCGGATTTCGAACGCAACGTCATGCTGCAAGTCATCGACCTGCAATGGCGCGAACACCTTGCCGCCATGGACTACCTGCGCCAAGGCATCCACCTGCGCAGCTATGCCCAGAAAAATCCGAAACAGGAATACAAACGCGAAGCCTTCGCCATGTTTGAAAACCTGTGGCGCGGTATCAAGCATCAAACCGCTTCCCTCTTAGCCTCCGTCCAAATCGAGCGCAACACCGACGTAGAAGAAATTGCCGAACCCGCACCCGTCGGCATCCAAACCATCCACTCCGAAGCGCCCGACATGGAAGAACTGCTCGGACAATCCCAAACTAATTTGGTTACCGAAGCTTTCGACCCCGATGGAACGGATTTTAGCCCCGAAGCGCTGACCGCCCAAGGCCGTATCGTCCACCGCAACGACCCCTGCCCTTGCGGAAGCGGCCTGAAATACAAACAATGCCACGGCAAACTAAGCTGATGACAGCTTAAACAAAAGGTCGTCTGAAACTTTGAACTGGCCCCCAAATCTTGGACACTCATAAAAGCCTATTCAGGCGCTCTGTGCAAGCTGGGTTCTGTATGCGAC
>NZ_CEXQBZ010000111.1:0-77076 GCF_982712965.1 Neisseria flava
CGGCAACGCCCGCCGTGTACGGGTAGTACATAAGGGCGTTGGCAACGCCGTATCATTGCAATTTTAATCCACTATAAAGTCTGAAAAGCTCAAGACAAGAAAGCACATTCTACGGCTGTTGCGGCATTTCTTTTTCAAAACGGAAGAAATATTCAAAGGCTTCATCTTGCCCCGCTGCTTGCGCTCTAGTGGTATCGGGGTGGTGCGGATTGAAAAACTCCACGATTTTAAAGCCACATTTATTGACGTAGAAATGGATATTGCGCTTCTCAAAATAAGGCGTATGCGTTTCCCAGACGCGTACTTCGGGGTGCAGCCGCTCTATCGCCCGCAACGCTTTCCCGCCCAAGCCGCTCCCGTGTTTCTGCGGGAACATAAACAGTAAATCCAACGACCCGCGCTTCGTTTCAGCATTGACGACAATTAGCGCGCCGCCTGCTTTTTCGCCGTCGGCAACAATGTGATAGCTCTCTGCTTTGGGTGCATTCATGGATTCTTCGATTTCTTCTCGGCTGATAACTTCTTCTCCGTCGTCCAAATCGTCTGCCATCGCCAATCTGAACGACTGCTGCAAGGCGCGTATAAACTCGTCTTTTTCGTGTTCTTGAACGGGGATAAGGGTAATGTCGGATATATGTTCTCTTGTATCTAATGTGTGAAGTTAACCAATCCTAGCGTGTCAGCAGGAAGCTGTCGTCTATCAGCCGCCACACATTTTCTGCGGGCGTTTGCGCCAATACGATGCTCAACCAGTGTTCTTTGTTCATGTGGTAGGCGGGCAGGATGCCTGCCGTCGCGCGCCATGAGCCGATGTGTTCGGGGCGGCATTTGACGTTGACGATTTCCGTCAGACCGCCCTCGCCCATATCGAGTTTTTCAGACGACCTCTACGATCCCCGGCAAACCCACCCCGTAGCGGTTTCATCAAAAGCCCCACTTATTCAGCCCGCGCCGCATCCACTGCCGAGAGCGCATGGATGGCGGTGCTGTCAAACATGGGCGGGAGGCTGTCGGTTTCGTTCACAGGCAGACACCTTTTTTGCTTTGAAAGATGCATCCAAAGTATTTTACTTCCTATGCTTGGTATGAATAAGCGCAGATAAATCATAGCCTTGCTCTTTTGCACGCTGCAAATACGCTTGATATACCGCTTCATCCATATTCGGTGTGCGTGACAATATCCACAAATATTTCCTATCGGGCTGTCCTACCATCGCATATTGGTAATTGCTGTCCAAAGCCATCACCCAATAAGGTGCCTTGCCTACAGGTAGCCATCGAATCGCTTTGGGCAGAAAAGTCACGCTCAACTTGGTGTTTTCGGCGTTCTGCACACGTGCCAGCCCTTCCGCCGACGACCAAGTTCCATCCGCCTTCAAACAACGGTTGGTCACGCTGATAGTGTCCTTGCTCTTAATCTTATAAAACGCCGTCACATCCGATACACAATGACTTTGGTAAGGCATAGGCAATCGCGCGATTTCGTACCACTGTCCTGCATAACGCTGCACATCTAATTTCGGAACGGTTTGAAGCGGAGGCAAACTTTCCGACTGTGCGTAAGCAGCAAAACACATAGCTCCTAATAATAACAATCCTTTGATTTTCATCTTGCACGCTCCTTTAAAAAAAAATCAGCATATATCATTTCGACAAAGACAACACGCCAATTTGAGTAAAAATATTGGAACACTTACCGGATAAACCGGAGGCTTATTGACAACAATGTTTGGCAAGCCATGTTCTGCGGCTTGGTGGCTTTTTTGATTGTTGCCGGTCGGTGCGGCAACGCCGGTCATTGATACGCGTACTTCTGCGCAGATTTAGTCAGTATTTATATGTGGATGTTCATCATCAGCCTGGACGACTTGCCGCGATTGGTTGAACAATATTCCAAACTGAAAGACTTCGGGCAGCGGGTGGCATTGACTCAAGAAGGAATAGTATAGACAGGGGTCGTCTGAAAAATTTTCAGACGACCTCTCACTTCTCCTGTTTCTTCAACAACACACACGCCAAAATCAGGCTGGTGGCGGCAAAGGCGGCGATGGCGGCGTATTCATGCAACAGGTCGGCAGTGTGCAGCCCTTTGGTAAAGCTGCCGACGCTGACGGTGTAGTACCACGACGACGGGAAGGTTTTGCCGATAACCAGTGCGCCGCCTTCCATGGTGGACAGCGGGTAGAGAAAGCCGGAATAGGTTTGCGCGGGAATCATGGTGATGATGGCGGTGGCGAAGATGGCGGCGAGCTGGGAGCGCACGAAGCAGGAAATCAAAAGTCCCAGCGCGGTACTGGCGGACACCATCAAGAGCGTGCCGACGGCGAGTCCGGCAAACGAGCCTTTGAGCGGCACGCCGAACAGGTAAATAATCATCAGCATCATGGCGGCGAAATTGACCATACCGACGGCGATATAGGGAAGCTGTTTGCCGATCAGATATTGCGCCACGGCAGCGGGCGATGCGTAGAAATTGGCGATAGAGCCGATTTCGCGTTCGCGCACCACGCCGACCGCCGACATCATGGCGGGTATCATCATCAACACCAGCATCATCACGCCCGGGGCGATGGCGTTGATGCTGTCGAAATCCTGATTGTACATAAAGCGCGGTTCGATGCCGGCGGGGGCTTTGAGCGAAACGGGCAGCCCGCTTTCGGCGATGCGGTCTTTAGTGTAGGCGGTGATCAGGCTGCCGATGTAGCCGCGGATGTTGGTGGCGTTAAACGGCATGGAGCCGTCCACATAGAACCCGACTTCAGGTTTGAGCCCGCGCGCCAAATCACGCCCGAAACCGCTCGGAATATCGATGACCAATATGGCGCCGGAGCTTTTGAGCACGGTGTCGATTTCGGCTTCGGACTGTATCGGCGGCTGTTGGAGGAAATAGCGCGAACCGTCGAAATATTCGACCAGCTCGCGGCTGGCGGCGGTTTGGTCGCGGTCGTAAACGGCGAATTTCAGGTTCCGCACGTCAAACGAAATCCCCCACGATACCGACGCCATGATAATCAACGGGCCGAACACGGCAAAAAACAGGCGGATTTTATCGCGCAGGAGCTCTTTGGCTTCGCGACGGGCGAAGGTCCAAATCATGGAGAAGCGGTATTTGAAGCTTTGGGTGTTTGGGTTGTCTCGTAGGGCGTATGAACTTTGTTCACGCACGCCGTTTTGGGTTTCAGACGACCCTATATCTTTTCCTTGAAGGTCGTCTGAAAATTCAGTAGCCGTATGTTGGGTCGAGACCCAACTTGCCGAATCCGAAAGCATTGTTGGGTCTTGACCCAACCTGTCCTGTTCGAAATGCACGCCGTCTGTATTTTGACGAAACTCGCTTTGCTCACTTTCAGACGACGTTTCGTTTTGCTCATACAGGTCGTCTGAAAAATCAGCCGCCGCAGCCGTAGGTTGGGTCGAGACCCAACTTATCGAATCCGAAAGCATTGTTGGGTCTTGACCCAACCTACCCTGTTCGAAATACACGCCGTCTGTATTTTGACGAAACTCGCTTTGCTCACTTTCAGACGACCTTGCGTTCTGTTCATACTGGTCGTCTGAAAAATCAGCCGCCGTAGCCGTAGGCTGGGTCGAGACCCACCTTGTCGAATCCGAAAGCATTGTTGGGTCTTGACCCAACCTACCTTGTTGGGAATACCCATTATCCGATTCCGCCTCAATCAGATACTGCACAAACGCTTCTTCCAAATCCGGCGCATTCTGCCTTGCCGCCAGTTCGGCGGGCGTGCCCACTGCCAACACGCGGCCTTTGTGCATAAAGGAAATGCGGTCGCAGCGGGCGGCTTCGTTCATAAAGTGGGTGGAAACGAAAATGGTGATTTTGTCTTCGCGGGAGAGTTTCAGAAGATGCCGCCAGAACATATCGCGGGCGGCGGGGTCGACCCCCGAAGTCGGTTCGTCCAAAATTAATACTTCGGGGTGGTGCAGGCAGGCGGCGGCAAGTTGCAGGCGTTGTCGGATGCCCAACGGCAGCGATGCGGGCGCGGTGTCGGCAACGTCCGCCAAATCAAACTGTTGCAGGGCCTCTTCCACCGCCGCCGCGCCTTTAGCACCCATTTGGTAGAGTCTGGCATGCAAATCCAGATTGCGGCGCACGCTCAGTTCCTCATACAGCGAAAACGCCTGCGACATATAGCCGACGCGCATTTTCGTATCCAAGCCGCCCGCGTCTATCGGCTTGCCCAATAGCGTGGCGTCGCCTTCGGTCGCTTCCAACAGGCCGGTCAGCATTTTCATGGTGGTGGACTTGCCGCAGCCGTTGCTGCCGAGAAAGCCGAAAATCTCGCCTTTTTGAATGGTGAAGCTGACATGGTCCACGGCGGTGAAATCGCCGAAACGCTTGGTCAGCCCGTGCGCTTCCATCGCAGGCGGCGCATCGGGATCGGGAACGAACGGCGTAATGTCCAAACCGCCCGAACCCTGCTGTTTCTCCGGCGGCAGCATTTTGACGTAGGCCTCTTCCAACACGTCGGTGCCGTAATCCGCCAGCACATCGGCAGTGGGCTTGTTTTCCAGCAGCCTGCCCGCGTCCATCGCCAGCAGCCGCTCGAAACGCTGCGCCTCTTCAATATAGGCGGTCGCCACAATCACGGTCATACCCGCGTGTTCCCGCCGCAAATCGTCCACCAACGCCCAAAACTGACGACGCGACAAAGGGTCCACGCCCGTGGTCGGTTCGTCCAAAATCAGCAAATCCGGACTATGTACCAGCGCGCAGCACAAACTCAGTTTCTGCTTCATCCCGCCCGATAGCTTGCCCGCCGCCCTGCCGGAAAACGGCGCAAGGCGGGTCGCCTCCATCAGCCGCGCAATCTGCCGCGTGCGTTCCTGCCCGTCCAAACCGAACAGCCGCGCGTGGAAATCGATATTCTCATACACCGACAACGTAGGATACAGGTTGCGCCCCAAACCCTGCGGCATAAAGGCGATGCGGTGCGACAAATCCCGCCGCACGTCCTTGTCCGCCATATCGCCGCCCAACACTTCCACCCGTCCGTCCTGAATCACCTTCACCCCCGCCATCAGCGAGAGCAGCGTCGATTTGCCCACCCCGTCCGGCCCGATCAAACCGACCGTCGCGCCTTTCGGGATGTCCAGCGACACATCGTCAAGCGCAAGGGTCTTGCCGTAGCGGTGGGAAAGGTTTTGGATGGAAACGGTGTTCATGATGCAGCCTTTTTTGCAGAAAACGGGATTTCAGACGACCTTAATTATTATTTAGTAAAAATCATTGCAAAACTGTCAGTGGAAACTCATCTCAACGATTTTCCCCATGCTTTTTAGGTTTATATTGAGACATAATTTCTTCTGCTTGAGATTCCAATTCCGGAAACAAAGTTTTTTTACTGATACCAAAAAATTTCAATTCTTCCATAATGGACTCTTTATTTTTGACAATAAATTGCTGACCATTTTTCGCTTTACGCTGCCATTCGTCTGGTATAGATGCAGGCCTCAACTTATTACTGCTAATACCAAATAGTAGGAAACAACCTTGCTGACGAGAAATGCGGGCATTATTCAATTTGGCACGGACACAGAGAACACGTTCAAAGTCAGAAAATTCAATAACTGGACGAAAGCTAGGTTTGTCTGTCCGTACATCGTGAATCAACGAGGCAATTTCTTTTTGCTCATTAAATGCAGTTTTGAAAGAATCACCGTATACCACTGTATCCATCTTATCCAACACTAACTGAATATTATTTCTAAATTTTTTAACTGACTCATTTCCCTCTGTTTCAATTGCTTTTATATAAGACCTAATTTGTTTTGCTTTAAAACCATCTTCAAAAACTTTTATGAACATAAGCACTTCAGAATTACCAACAATCTCTTTTAAATCAAAATCTTCAGACTGTAATGAAAGTGCCGACAAAACTGCTACCGTATCACTATCCCCATATTTCACTACCTCATCAGGAATATCTAAAATAATCAACTCCCCATCTTTATCATGATGCTCTTTATTCCATGCTGCAAAGTACAAGGCAACCAACGCATTGGCAGTTAAATCCAGTAAACGTGTCGCATATCCGTAATGCTGCAACTTTACTAATTTTTCAAATAAAGTATCGTCAGGGGAAAAGTCATCGGGGCAATTAGTAAACGTATCTTTAATAATTTTATGTTCATTTTCAATTAAATACTCGCAACCTTCCCGATAAATGCCCGGCAACATACGCCACCGTACATCCGCCTGCCCTCGGAAAAAACGGGTATGCCCCTGCTCAGGCTCTCCAATCTCTTTTAAAATTTCAAGCAAATCACTGACGCTGCTAATTTCATGACTACACATTTTTTCTACCCTTATTTGATCATCCACCTATTTCAAAACTTTCACATTCACCAACACTTCACCCACAAGCGTGTATCCGCTTCATCAGTTATCTTCTCAAGGTCGTCTGAAAAAGCGGATAACAGCCTGATCAAGGAAATTGAATATGTCTGAAAATTTCCCTATACCGTGAAACATATAAAAGGATACAACGAACAAAGGTCGTCTGAAAACCTTGTCCATAGGCTTTCAGACGACCTTTTCTTTATGCCCTATCTTACAAATGCGGGTTCATCAGGTTTTCGGGCGACAGGATGCGGTCGAGTTCCGCCTCGCTCAACAGGCCGCGTTCGAGTACGACTTCGCGCACGCCTTTGCCGGTTTGGGCGCAGATTTTGCCGACCAAATCGCCGTTGCCATGTCCGATATACGGGTTCAGATAAGTAACCAAACCAATGGAGTTGAACACATAGCGTTCGCAGATTTCGCGGTTGACGGTGATGCCTTTGACGCATTTTTCGGCAAGGTTTACGGCGGCGTTGCCCAAGAGGGAGATGGTTTCAAACATACATTGCGCGATGACCGGTTCCATCACGTTTAATTGCAACTGCCCCGCTTCGGCGGCGAAGGTAATGGTGGTGTCGTTACCGATGACTTTGAAGCAGACTTGATTCACCACTTCGGGAATCACGGGATTGACTTTGGCGGGCATGATCGACGAACCTGCCTGCATTTCCGGCAGGTTAATCTCTTTCAAACCGGCGCGCGGACCGGATGACAAAAGGCGCAAGTCGTTACAGATTTTCGATAATTTCACCGCCGTGCGTTTCAATGCGCCGTGTACCATCACATACGCGCCGCAATCTGAAGTCGCTTCAATCAGGTTTTCGGTCAGTTTGCATTCCAAGCCGCTGACTTCGGACAATTTTTTCACCGCCAAAGCCGCGTAGCCTTTCGGCGTGTTCACACCCGTGCCGATGGCGGTTGCGCCCAAGTTGACTTCCAACAGCAGGGCACGCGTGCGGTCCAGATTCACAATCTCTTCTTCCAGCAACACTTGGAAAGACTGAAACTCCTGCCCCGCCGTCATCGGCACGGCATCTTGAAGCTGGGTACGCCCCATTTTCAACACATCTTTAAATTCATCGGCTTTGGCGGCAAACGCGTCTTTCAGCAACGCCAGTTTTTCCAGCAACCCGCCGACGCTGTAATACACCGCCAGTCTGAAGCCGGTCGGATACGCATCGTTGGTGGATTGGCTGGCGTTCACATGATCCATCGGGTTAACAATGTCGTAGCGGCCTTTTTCGTAACCCAACACTTCCAAAGCAAGGTTGGCGATGACTTCATTAGTATTCATGTTGACCGACGTCCCCGCGCCGCCCTGATACACGTCGGACGGGAATTGGTCGAGGCAGCGACCTTTGAGCAACACTTCGTCGCAAGCCTTTTCAATGGCGGCGGCGATTTCGGGTTTTACCGCGCCCAGTTCGCCGTTTGCCTGCGCAGTCGCTTTTTTCACCATCACCATGCTGCGGACAAACTGCGGCACGTCGGAAATTTTTTGATTTGAAATTTTAAAGTTTTCCACCGCACGCAAAGTATGGATGCCCCAATACGCCTCGGCGGGGATTTCGCGTTCGCCCAGCAAATCGTGTTCGATACGGACAGTCATTTCTCTTACCTTCTCATTCGTTGGTTTATAAAGTAATGTGCATATGCAGGCGGAACATTAGACCGTTTTGCATGGGTTGTCTAGCTGCAAACGCGCCGTTGTTATCAAAGTATAGTGGATTAACTTTAAACCAGTACGGCGTTGCCTCGCCTTAGCTCAAAGAGAACGATTCTCTAAGGTGCTGAAGCACCAAGTAAATCGGTTCCGTACTATCTGTACTGTCTGCGGCTTCGTTGCCTTGTCCTGATTTTTGTTAATCCACTATAAGAAAAAACATTCTGTAAGACAAAAGGTCGTCTGAAACCTTTTTCAGACGACCTTTTACATATTTACATCCCGATAAACCCGCGTATCTGCGGCCAGTAGAACAAACAGGCGATGGCGCAGACGGCGACGCTGATGCCTGCGGCGTTGATACTGCTGATTTTTTCTTTAAACGCCATTGCGCCGACCAGCGTTCCCAAGACGATGACGCCGATGTTCATACCCGCGAAAACCAGCGTCGGGTTGTCTTTCATCATTTGGTGGGCAGTGATGTAGGTAACGATGTTGGCGAAATTCAATCCGCCCAAGACGATGCCGCCGATAATGCCTTCTTTCGTCCATTTGGTCGATTGGGAGAAAAGGTAGCCGAACATCAAAATGCCGGCGAGGCTGAAGGCGACCAAAAGATTGCCGGAAAACGCCGTGCCGCTTTTGGCGAGCTGTTTGAAGAGGATGTCGATGATGCCGTAGCCCGCCCAAACTCCTGTGAGCAACATGATTTGCGTGCCCAATCCACCTGATTTCTTGCCGCCGTCGGCTTTCCACAACAGGCAGAACAAAGCCACAAACGCCAAAGCGATGCCTATCAGCCGCCCTTCGGTCAACGCCTCGCCAAAAATGACGAACGCGGAAATAATCGGCAATATCAAAGACAAACGTTGCGCCGCATCAGACTTGACGATGCCCGCCGCATCAACCGCCTTGCCCATAATCACAAACACCGAAGGCAACAACACGCCCAGCGCACCAAACAGCCACCATGTCGGCAAAAAGGCTTTCGGATTACTCAAATCGGGTTTCAACACCCAAGCCGTCAACGCCACCGCGACGATGTAGTTCACCGCCACCGCCTGTGCGACGTCGATTTTGTTCTTACGCGCCAATTTGAGCAATACCGATACAGACACGCTGCACAGTATGCTTGCCAATAAATAAATCATGTTTTTCCTTTGATTGAGTGTGTCGGATGCGAGGACAAATTTTCAGACGACTTTCTTTGTGTCCTGTTTTGATATTTAGTTTCCCGCAAACGAGCCATACAAAAATTTCAGACGACCCCTAAATGCCAAGGTCGTCTGAAAGCAAAGCGGCAATTGCGCTTAGAACCAAGTATCCAAAGGCATACGCTTGTTATTCGTCAGCTTGATAAAACCTGCCGCCAGTCGGTAAGCAAACCAAACCGATACCAAAAACAGCAGCACGTAGCCGATGCCGATAAACGCGGTGATTTTGCTCAATATAAATCCCACCAGACCGCCCCAGAAGGTTTTAATCAGATAGTCTGCGTGGTTATTATAAACCGAGTCGCCCATGTCGCCTCGTTTTACATACGCCAAAATGATGCCGGCAACCGGCATGACGAAGGTGGCAAAACCTAACGCAAACAGGGCATACATCGCCATTACGTAAGTACGGTCGCCGTCTTGGCGCGGTGCTTCTGATGCATTACCGCTACCGGTCTGTTGGCTTGCAGTCTGCCCGTTTCTGCCGCTGAATTCACGGAGCGACTCGTCGTACCATGCACGACGTTCGGGATCGACCAGCGTATCGTAAGCCTGACGGATTTCCTTGAAACGCTCTTCCGCATCAGGATTACCGGGATTACGATCGGGATGGTATTTCATTGCCGAATCGCGATAGGCTTTTCTGATTTCTGCAATGTCCGCATCCGCCGAAATGCCGAGAATTTCATAAAAATTACGGTTTTCCATATTAGGGTGTGCCTCTTTGGTTTGTGTTTGCCAAAGCCCGATCCGTTAAGTCACGATAACAGGCTGTTTGGTAGAATAAAAACAGATATAAAATCAGGCATTGCATTCTTTTTATAAAACCTTCAAATCTGCCCGAATCTGCGTTTCCCGACTTAAAAACCGTTTTGCATCCCTTTAGACGGCGACCTGTACATCCTGAGGATTCAAAGCCCGCAAAGCCTGCGGACTGACACCGATGATAAATCCGCGCTTGCCGCCGTTGATATAAACCTTGTCCAAATCCCAAATACTTTTTTCAACATAAACAGGCAACTGGGTTTTCATACCGAAGGGCGTCGTCCCGCCCACCAGATAGCCCGTCCATTTGTTTGCCTGTTTCGGATCGGCAGGCTCGATGTGTTTCATACCCAAATCGCGCGCCAGATTGCGGGTGGAAATCTGCTTGTCGCCGTGCATCACGACAACCAACCCTTTCTTCGCTTCATTTTGCAGCACGATGGTTTTGACCACCTGATGCTCGTCCACGCCGAACAAATCCGCAAACTGCGCTGTCCCGCCATGTTCCTCATAAACATAAATATAAGGCTCAAAATCAATTTTATGTGTACGCAGGAAACGGACGGCAGAAGTAACCGGATAATCGGTATTTTTGCTCATGATGCAGTTCCAATATTATTCAGACGACCTAAACTTAATATGACAATGACGCGTAAAAATAGTTTCCGCATCTTTTCAAAAACAGCCCGCCTGCTGTGGCAGACAATCAAGCTGAATGTTACCATAAGCCCCTGCACAATACCCGTCATCTTGTTCCGACCCAATCGGCAAACCGAAATCCGATGACAGGACAAAATGCCCCATGCGCCTCAACCTCAAGGAATATCAAATGAATATCCGATACCTCGGTACGACCGAACGCTACTCCGAAGCCGTCTGCGCGGGAGGATTCGTCTTCCTCTCCGGCATGGTTCCCGAAAATCCCGAAGCCGATGCCAAAGCCCAAACCGAAAACGTCTTGGCGCAAATCGACCATTGGCTCGAAGAATGCGGTTCCGACAAGGCACACATCCTCGAAGCCACCATCTTCCTGACCGACATGAACGACTACGCCGCCATGAACGAAGCCTGGGATGCCTGGACAGCCCCCGGCCGCGCCCCTGCCCGCGCCTGTATCGAAGCCAAACTCGCCAAACCGGAATGGGCGGTCGAAATCAAAGTATCCGCCGTGTGCAAGTGATTGGATTGAGCAAGGGGTCGTCTGAAAACTGCAGTCGATTTTTCAGACGATTCTTTTCATAAAAAATGCAACGAAAGCAGAGTGATTGGATTGACGGTAAATCGGTTATCAATACAAAAAGGTCGTCTGAAAACCCAAGTTTTCAGACGACCTTTTACAATCAAACCCTTATGCGAACGGATGATGCAAAACGATGGTTTCTTCGCGGTCTGGACCGGTGGAGACGATGGCTACCGGTGCGCCGCAGACTTCTTCGATGCGTTTCAAATATGCTTTGGCATTGGCAGGCAATGCGTCATAGCTTTTCACGCCGAAAGTGGATTCGCTCCAGCCGGGCATGGTTTCGTAAATCGGTTTGCAGGTTTCTACCGCATCGGAACCGCAAGGCAGGATGTCAGTTTTGCTGCCGTCGGGCAATTCGTAGCCGACGCAGATATTGATGGTTTCAATGCCGTCCATTACGTCCAGCTTGGTGATACACATACCGGAAATGCCGTTGACTTGGATGGAGCGTTTCAACGCGGCGGCATCAAACCAACCGCAGCGGCGGGCGCGGCCGGTTACGGAGCCGAATTCGTGTCCGCGTTCTGCCAAACCTGCGCCAACTTCATCAAACAATTCAGTCGGGAACGGACCTGAGCCGACGCGCGTGGTATAGGCTTTGACAATACCCAAAACATAATCCAGCATTTGCGGACCTACGCCCGCGCCTGCGGAAGCGGCTCCAGCGAGACAGTTAGACGAAGTAACGAAGGGGTAAGTACCGTAGTCGATGTCCAACAGCGTGCCTTGTGCGCCTTCAAACAGCAGTTTTTCGCCGTTTTTGTTTTTCTCGTTCAACACGCGGGATACGTCGGTAATCATCGGCGTAATGCGCGGCGCGACTTTTTCGATAACCGCCATCACGTCGTCTGCTTTCACCGGCTCGGCATTGTGCAGATGTTGCAGTTGGACATTGTAATAGGCAAGGATGGCATCCAGTTTTTCACGCAGTTTTTCAGGATGCAGCAAATCGACGACGCGGATGGCGCGGCGTGCCACTTTGTCTTCGTAGGCAGGGCCGATGCCGCGGCCGGTCGTACCGATTTTGCCTTTGCCGCGCGATGCTTCGCGGGCTTGGTCAAGCGCGATGTGGTAAGGCAGGATCAGCGGGCAGGTCGGCGCGATTTTCAGGCGACCTTCGACGTTTTTCACGCCTGCTGCGTTCAACTCGTCGATTTCGCCCAACAATGCTTCAGGGGAAACGACAACGCCGGAACCGATGAAGCAATCTAAGTTTTCATGCAGGATGCCGCTCGGAATCAGGCGCAAAATGGTTTTCTTGCCGCCGACGACCAAAGTATGACCCGCATTGTGGCCGCCTTGGAAACGCACGACACCGCTGGTCTCTTCCGCCAGCCAGTCAACGATTTTACCTTTGCCTTCATCGCCCCACTGGGCGCCGATCACTACAACATTTTTAGCCATAGCCATATAACCTATTAATATTAAAAAATTATCGTGAATCAACTTCAAACCAAGACGGCTTTGCGCCCTGCCCTGATTTGCCTTTAATCCGCTATGAATGGGTATTTAAAGTTTCTCAACCTGCCAAACGCCGTCCGCCTTTTTCAGACGACCTGTAACCTCTTCCGAAGCGTTGTGTCCGATACCGTAGTCGATAACGATACACTGCCCTTGTTCACGCAAGGCTTCGACTGCTTCGCGCGCCGCTTCGGCATCGTCCGCATCAACCAAGACGACGGGCTGCCGCTCAATGGCGGGCAAACGTCCGATAAAGCTGCGCAAGTCGAAACTGAATCCCGTTGCCGGACGCGCACGGCCGAAATATTCGCCCAATCCGTCATAACGCCCGCCCCGAGCGACCGCGTCATGGAAATTGGAGCCGTATGCCGCATACAGCAAGCCCGTGTGGTAATTGTCGACACGCAGTTCAGATAAGTCGATATGGACTTTCTGATTCGGGAATGCGTCGCACACTGCCTGCAATTCGTCCAACGCGCTGCCGACCGCCGACAGATCAGGCAATCGTTCGCGCGCGGCAGACAACACTTCACGTCCGCCATACAGACGCGGCAGCAGCGAGAATGCTTTCGCCCACATACCGTCCAGTTTCCAAGCCTTAACCTGCGTTTCGACCGCCTCGGTATCTTTATCCTGCATCAACGCAAGCAGCGTTGCGGACTGCTCCGCATCCAAATGCGCCGCATCTGACAAAGCGCGGAATACGCCAATGTGCCCCAGCGACAGCAAAACCTCGCCCATATCGGCAATCTTCATGCTTTTGAGCATCAAGTCAATCAGCTCGATATCCGCCCGGATGTCGGCGAAACCATACATCTCCGCTCCCGCCTGCAAAGGTTCGCGCATATTGAGCAAACCTTCCGGCCGCGCGTGCAACACAGGACCTGCGTAACACAATCGGTTAATCCCTTGATTGGCGGACAAAAGATGCGCATCGATACGCGCCACTTGCGGCGTAATATCGGCGCGGATGCCCAACTGCCGACCGCTCAGCTGATCGACCACCAAAATGGTTTTCAAAGACAAACCCGCGTCAATATGCGTCAGCAGGGAATGGCTGTATTCCATCAGCGGAGGCTGTACCAGCTCGTAACCGTGCACTCGGAACAAAGTCAACAACTGCTCTCGCGCGCTTTCCAACTGTCGGGCGTTGGTCGGCAACACATCGGCAACATGTTCGGGAAGCTGCCAAGATTGCATGGGAATCTACCTTCTATCTGTTTTTGTAAACGCAAAGGGCTGCTTGAATTTAAAACCAGACGGACACACAGCCCGCTTCTCGAAATACGCTGCGCAAACGATGCAGCGTTTCCAACAAATCTGATTTTAAATTCAAACAGCCCCTGAATGACGGCTTTAAACCGCCGAGTTATTAAAAGCAGACTTTACCATACAAAACAGTTTTGTGCAGCCTGTTTTCATACAAAAGTCGTCTGAAAAAAGATGGGTAATACTCTATTCGCAATGGAGATTGCTTGTTTTCTCTTTAAAAGAATCCATCGCAATTTGGCACATACGTTGCCGTTGTCCCAAATCTGCCGCAGGCAGCGATTGAAATAAAAATTTTGTATTGTTGCGTTGAAAATCGGCTTTCTTGCCTGCCTTTTTATAACACTCGTCTGCGCGTGCGAAATATTGACGGCAGATTTCCGGCAATTCTTCCAACGATAAAGGTTTGTGCTTATGCATCCCATGCGCTGACACAGCCAGCGGAGAGATTGCCAAAATCGCTGCCGCAACAAATTTCAAACTTTTTTGAAACCAATAATTTTTCATAATAAAACCTTAAAATCTATATCTACATGATGATATTGCTTTTCGCAAAATCCACTACGTTTGTTTTCAGACGACCTCAAAGCCGACTCAACCAAGTTGCGCCAGTTGTCCACGCATCTCGGTAATTACTGTCTTATAGTCCGGCTTGCCAAAGATGGCGGAACCTGCCACAAAAGTATCGGCACCCGCTGCCGCGACGGCGGCGATATTGTCGGTTTTGATGCCGCCGTCCACCTCGATGGCGATGTGCCGTCCGCTTTGCGCTTCGTACTGATCCAACATCGCCCGCACTTGACGGATTTTTTCAAGGGTATGGGGGATGAAGCTTTGTCCGCCGAAACCGGGGTTGACCGACATCAACAATACCATGTCCAACCTGTCCAATACGTTTTCCAAAACGTAGGCGGGAGTGGCCGGATTCAACACTAATCCTGCCTGACAGCCCGCATCTTTAATCAGGCTGAGGCTGCGGTCGATATGGCGGCTGGCTTCGGGATGAAACGTGATAATCGACGCCCCTGCTTTGGCAAATGCCTGAATCAGATCGTCAACGGGTTCGACCATCAGATGCACATCAATCGGCACGGTGGCATAAGGCTTCAACGCCGCGCAGACCATAGGGCCGAAAGTCAGATTCGGCACATAATGATTGTCCATCACGTCGAAATGAATCAAATCGGCTCCCGCTTCGATAACTTTCGTTACTTCTTCGCCCAAACGGGCAAAATCGGCGGATAAGATGCTGGGCGCAATACGGAAATTGTGGTTCATAGAAATCCAGTCGGATGGTGTGGTTTGATAAACGGATAATTTTTCGTATTCTACCACCAACGCCTCACGCAACACTAACTATGCATTATTAATATTTAACAAAAGTAAGCATATGCATAAATAATTATAGGTTAAGGATATGTTTTGTCAGAAATAAAATAAAGATATGAAGTTAACAAAAGTTAACTGGAGGGATACTGCCTTTCACACGCTAATCGGGTATATTTGCGCGGTTACGGAAACTAGGAAAACGCTGTGTCTGTCGGATTCAAATCTTATTTACCCCTCTGTGCATTATCGGTTGCGCTGCTGACGGCTGTCGGTCAAGCGCACGCCGGCCCCCAATATATCAAGCTGGACGATTTTCAAGCCAATTGCGACATCCGCTCCCTTAATCTGACGCAAGACCAACACAATGCCTTGCGCCGTATCCGTAATGATTACAAACAGGCATCGGACAAGGCATACCGTAAACTCGTCCGCACAGACCGCAACCGCCGCCAAGTCATTATGAAAATCCTTGCGGCAGATAATTTCGATCAAAACAACGCCCGCGATTACGTCGAAACCCGCTACTTGTCGAGCATGGATTTCGCTGTGGAAGAATTGGAAATCCAACACCGCTTCTACCACCTGCTCAATCCGCGCCAACGCCAGCTTTGGCTTTCTTCCTGCCTTCGCTGACATATCGCTTTCCTGATTTATCCGTACAAAAAGGTCGTCTGAAATCCTGTTTCAGACGACCTTTTGAACGATATGGCGACTCAAAGCGATGCTGTTGGAAGAAATTGAACCGGAAAAAGCTTTACCTACCCTTATCCTCCCGCAGATTTCAGTACGGCAGGCGTATTTCTCGAAACCTCAATCCAAAATCCGTTGTTCCGGCAAACGTCCTGCCCAATCGCACGCAAACTGCCAAGCTGAGCGCCCCGAACGATTACCGCGCATTTGCGTCCATTGCAACGCCGCCTTGCATGCCGTTTCATCAAAATCTACGCCAAAATCATCCAACCAATTTTCAACCGCTTGGAGGTAGTCGTTTTGATCGAACGGATAAAAACTCAACCACAAGCCGAAGCGATCGGACAGGGAAATTTTTTCCTCAACGGCTTCTTTTTGATGGATTTCACCGCGTATGCCCGTCGTACCGCCGTTTTCATCCATATATTCAGGCATCAGGTGGCGCCGGTTGGACGTCGCGTATACCAACACGTTGCTGCATCTTTGCGACAAACCGCCGTCCAATGCGGTCTTCAGGGCTTTGTAGGTTTCATCGCCAGTTTCAAACGATAGGTCATCGCAGAATACGATGAATTTTTCAGGACGGTCTTTCAACAAGGAAAGCAGCGCGGGCAGGCTGACTAAATCGCTCTTATCAACTTCAATTAAGCGCAGCCCTTGTTCGGCATATTCGTGCAACAGGGCTTTGACAAGTGAGGATTTACCTGTTCCGCGCGAGCCGCTCATCAAAACATTGTTCGCGGATCGGCCTGCCAAAAACTGCTCGGTATTACGCTTGAGCTTTTCGGTTTGCACCCCGACGGCGGCAAGACGGTCAAGCGGGAATGTATGCGGGTTTGGCAGGCTCTCCAAAATCCCTTTTTTACCAACGCTGTGCCAACGGTATGCCAAAGCGTTCCAGTCGGTTTTGCCGGGTTCTTCGGGCAACACCAAATCAAGACGGTTCAAAACGGAATAGGCTTTTTGCAAAAAGACGGCAAGTTTCATATATATCCCTATTGTCCTGTTGTAGCAAGATTTTGCTGCGCCATCACGCGCATTACAGTATCGACAACGGCTTGGGTTTGCGGGTCGATTTCAATATTGATGACATCGCCCTCTTTCCGGCTGCCGAACAAGGTACGCGTCAAAGTTTCCGGAATCAGGTGGACATTGAACCCTGTTTCGGTAACGTCGCCTATGGTCAGGCTGCAACCGTCCAAACCGACAAAGCCTTTGCTCAAAATATAGGGCTTGAGTTCGGGCGGCAGTGCAAACCATACCGTGCGGTTAAACTCGCTGCGCTCTATCCGCGTAATCTGCGTAGTCGTCATGATATGCCCGCTCATGACGTGTCCGCCGATTTCATCGCCAAAACGGGCGGCACGTTCGAGATTGACGGCATCTCCCGTTTTCAGACGACCTAAATTGGTCTTTTCCAAGGTTTCTTTCATCAAATCAAAGCTGACCGTATCGCCGTCGATTTGAGTGATGGTCAGGCAGCAGCCGTTGTTGGCGACGGAAGCACCGATTTGCAGATGCTCGGTCATCCCTTCGGGCAGCTTGACGACATGGGTACGGAAATCGGCGGACGGTTCGCGGATAGCGATGATTTCGCCGATACCTTGGACGATACCTGTAAACATGGGATATTCTCCAGTCGATTTATTTGATGCGTTTGAAAACCAAATCCCAAACGCCGTGCCCCAAACGTTTGCCGCGGGCTTCAAATTTCGTTTCGGGACGATAGTCGGGCGTGGGCGCGTAATCGGCGGCGGTATTTTGCAAATTGTCAAAACCGCTCAACACTTCCAGCATCTGTTGCGCGTATTCTTCCCAGTCGGTCGCCAGATGGATATAGCCGCCGACTTTCAACTTGGGCAGCAGTTTCTGCACAAAAGGCGTTTGCACCAAGCGGCGTTTGTTATGGCGTTTTTTGTGCCAAGGGTCGGGAAAGAAAATGTGGATGCCGTCGAGCACGTCGTCTGAAAGCATATTTTCCACCACTTCGACCGCATCGTGCCGCATCACGCGGATATTGCCGATGTGTTCTTCTTCAATCAATTTCAAAATGTTGCCGACGCCGGGACCATGTACATCAATCGCCAAAAAGTCGGTATCAGGCAGGCGCTTGGCGATTTCAACAGTCGCCACGCCCATGCCGAAACCAATTTCCAACACCTTAGGACGGTCGCTGCCGAAACGCTGATTCAAGTCCAACACGGAATCTTGGTAATCGATGCCGAACTGCGGCCACATCGTATCAATGGCACGCTGCTGCGCCGCAGTCATATGCCCTTGACGCAACACAAAGCTGCGGATGGAGCGTTTGTGTTCATCAGGAACGGTGGAATCCGGAGTTATTTCGTTCATAAATTATTTCTTGTATCTGATAAGACTGGAGGAAAGTCGTCTGAAAATCTGCAATATGGTTTCAGACGACCTCTGAATGTATGGGGTCAACCTTGGAACGGTTTGTTTTTATAGCTGATGAATAAAAATGTGACAAGCAGTTGACAGTATCAATCCTACCGAACTTGTTTGCTTGCTGTTTTAATGCATTACTAAGTGACTCACTTGGAGCTTAGACACGCATTCTTGCTCATCCATTATATCGTTAGCGAAATCACTATCACTGACAATATGCTGTTTGACGAAAAGGTCGTCTGAAAGATTCAGACGACCTTTGACTGATAAATGCAATGTCAGCAGTTTAATTCAACTGACTGAATACACTTATTTTTTCTTTTGAGCAGGCAGGTCGGTACAAGTACCCAGCGCCACTTCGGCAGCCATACCGATGGATTCGCCCAAGGTCGGGTGAGGATGGATGGTTTTGCCGATATCTGCCGCGTCGCAACCCATTTCGATTGCCAAGCAGATTTCGCCAATCATATCGCCGCCGTTCGGACCGACGATACCGCCGCCGATAATACGGCCGGTTTCCGCATCAAAAATCAGCTTGGTGAAACCGTTATCGCAACCGTTGGCAATCGCGCGACCGGAAGCTGCCCACGGGAAGTTGGCTTTGGTGATTTTGCGACCGGATGCTTTGGCAGACAATTCGGTTTCGCCAACCCATGCGACTTCGGGAGCGGTATAAGCCACGCCCGGAATCACGCGGGCATCGAAATAAGCTTTGTGTCCGGCGCAGTTTTCAGCGGCAACGTGACCTTCATGAACAGCTTTGTGTGCCAGCATAGGTTGACCGACGATGTCACCGATGGCGTAGATGTGCGGCACATTGGTACGCATTTGTTTGTCAACTTCGATGAAACCGCGGTCGGTTACGGCAACACCTGCTTTTTCGGCGCTGATGAGTTTGCCATTAGGCGCACGGCCGGCGGCAACCAATACAGCATCGTAGCGTTGCGGCTCTTTCGGCGCGTTCGCACCTTCAAAAGTAACGTAAACACCATCTTCTTTCGGCTCGACTGCGACGGTTTTGGTATTGATCATGATGTTATCAAAACGGTATTCGTTTTGTTTTTGCCATACTTTCACCAAATCGCGGTCGGCACCTTGCATCAGACCGTCCATCATCTCAACAACGTCAAGGCGCGAACCCAGCGTGCTGTAAACCGTACCCATTTCGAGGCCGATGATACCGCCACCGATAATCAGCAGCTTGCCCGGTACTTCTTTCAGAGCCAAAGCGCCGCTGGAATCGATGATGCGCGGATCTTCAGGGATAAACGGCAGCTTGGTTACGCGGCTGCCCGCTGCGATGATACAGTTTTTGAACGCAACGATTTTTTTCTCACCGGTAGGCGTAGCTTGCTCGTACACATCGCCGGTAGTCAGCGACACTTCCAAGTGGTGCGGATCCAAGAATTGACCGTCGCCTTGGATAACGTCCACTTTACGGCCTTTAGCCATGCCTGCCAAACCGGTAGTCAGGCGGGAAACTACGCCTTCTTTGTAGCCGCGCAGCATGTCGATGTCGAGTTCAGGCTCGGGGTATTTGATGCCGTTGGCAGCCAAGTGGCGCACTTCGTCGATAACGGCAGCGTTGTGCAACAAGGCTTTGGAAGGGATACAGCCGACGTTCAAGCAAACGCCGCCCAAAGTTTTGTAACGTTCAACGATGGCAACTTTCAAACCTTCGTCAGCAGCGGCAAATGCAGCGGAGTAACCGCCAGGACCACCACCCAATACGACTACATCGTACTCAGCATCGGCAGAACCACCGAATTGCGCGGCTTGCGGTGCAGGGGCGGCAGCTTTGGGGGCTTCTTGCGCAGGGGCAGCAGGTGCTTCGGCTTTAGGAGCGGCAGCCGCGCCTTCTGCTTCAACGACTACAATCAAGCCGCCTTCGGAAATTTTGTCGCCGACTTTGACTTTGACTTCTTTGACCACACCCGCAACTTCGGCAGGTACATCCATCGTCGCTTTGTCGGTTTCCAAGGTAATCAGGGTATCGTCAACGGCGATGGTGTCGCCTACGTTCACTTCAACCGCGATAATATCTACATTTTCGTGTCCGCCAATGTCGGGCACTTTCAATTCAACTAAGCTCATGTCTAATCTTTCTGAATGATATTCGGACTTCTGTTTTCAGACGACCTGTCGAGTTGTTTGTCGAAGGGCGTCTGAAATACGCTCGGATTACAGGGTAATGCGGCGGAAGTCTTTCAACAGGTTCGCCAGGAATACGGTGAAGCGCATACCGGCGGCACCGTCGATGACGCGGTGGTCGAAGGACAGGCTCAACGGACACATCAGGCGAGGAGCGAACTCTTTGCCGTCCCAAACCGGTTTGATTTGGGATTTGCACACGCCCAAAATAGCAACTTCAGGTGCGTTCACAATCGGAGTGAAGCCTGTACCGCCGATGCCGCCCAAGCTGGAAATGGTAAAGCAGGCGCCTTGCATTTCTTGCGGTTTGAGCTTGCCTTCGCGGGCTTTTTTAGACAATTCGGTCAGCTCTTGGCTGATTTCTTTCAGACCTTTTTGATCCACATCTTTGATGACAGGAACAACCAGTCCGTTCGGCGTATCGGCTGCAAAACCGATGTTGAAGTAGTTTTTCAGCACCAGATTATCGCCATCCAAAGAAGCGTTGAATTCTGGGAAGGCTTTCAGCGCAGAAACGGAAGCTTTGATGATGAACGCCAACGGAGACAGTTTCACGCCTTCGCGTTCCCATTCTTTGTTCAGCTGTTTACGGAATTCTTCCAATTCGGTCATGTCCGCTTCTTCGTGAACGGTAACGTGCGGGATAACTACCCAGTTGCGGGACAGGTTTTGACCGGAAATTTTCTTAATGCGGGACAATTCTTTAACTTCGACATTACCGAATTTGGAGAAGTCCACTTTAGGCCACGGCAGCAAGTCCAGACCGCCGCCCAAAGATGCGCCGGCAGCAGCAGGTTTCGCCGCACCGCCTTGCATTACTGACTTCACAAAGGCTTTAATGTCGTCGCCCATGATACGGCCTTTCAAGCCGGTACCTTTGACTTGACCCAAATCTACGCCCAATTCGCGCGCCAGTTTGCGTGCGGATGGACCGGCGTGTGCTTTGGCAAAAGCGGCTTCGTCGATTTTGGCAGCGGTAGGTGCAGGAGCGGCAACAGGAGCCGGAGCCGCTGCAGGCGCGGCAGCCGGAGCGGGTGCAACTGCCGGTGCAGCGGTTTGAGCAGGCGCTGGAGCGGCGGCAGAACCGGCGGTTTCCACTTCGATAATGGCAGTACCTTCGGACACTTTGTCGCCGACTTTCAGGAATACGGCTTTAACGACACCTGCGGCAGTACAAGGTACGTCCATGGTCGCTTTGTCGGTTTCCAGAGTAATCAGCGTGTCGTCTTCGGCAACGGTGTCACCCACTTTGACTTCAACGGCGATTACATCTACATCAGTATGACCGCCAATGTCGGGAACGGCTACTTGAACGGTTGCGCCGCCTGCGGGAGCGGCAGCGGGTGCAGCGGCAGGCGCAGGTTGTGCTTCAGCGGCAGGAGCCGGAGCAGCTTCAGCAGCGGCAGCACCGGTTTCAACGGTCAGAATCACGCCGCCTTCGGAGATTTTGTCGCCGACTTTGACTTTCACTTCTTTGACAACACCTGCTGCATCGGCAGGTACGTCCATAGTGGCTTTGTCGGTTTCCAGTGTAATCAGGGTGTCGTCAACGGCGATGGTGTCGCCTGCTTTGACTTCTACTGCGATGATATCGACGTTTTCATGACCGCCGATATCAGGTACTTTGATTTCTACGATACTCATTTGAGTTCCTTTGATGATTTCGGTTTGAGGTCGTCTGAAAAACAGTTTCAGACGACATCACTTATGTTTTCCGGCACGGATAACCATTTCCAGAGCAGCTTTTCTGCGCTTCGAAGTTTTTGTACAACTTGCGCCCGCTGCTTGGTAACTCAAGGTCTATCCGTTATGCAAACCGTCAACGTATTCTTGATTCAGACGACCCCGCAAGCAAATTTACTTTGAGGTCGTCTGAAAACAGAATTAACGTTTCCAGCTTGGAGCCACGTCGGCATTGATGCCGTATTTTTCGATGGCTTGCTGAACGGTTTCTTTGCTGACTTTGCCTTGTTCTGCCAATGCGCTCAATGCTGCCACGGCAACGTTGTAGCGATCCACTTCGAAGAAGCGGCGCAGGTTGGCACGGCTGTCGGAGCGGCCGAAACCATCGGTACCCAAGACATGGTAGTCGTTCGGAATGTACGCGCGGATACGGTCGGCATAGCTGCGGATATAGTCAGTAGCGGCGATAACCGGACCGTCATGACCTTGCAGTTGTGAAGTAACGAAAGGCACTTTTTCAGCTTCCAGCGGATGCAGGCGGTTGAAACGTTCTGCCTCGATGGCATCACGGTGCAGCAGGTTGAAGGACGGGCAAGACCAAATGTCTGCCTCTACGCCGAAGTCAGCTTTCAACAATTCGGCACCGGCAATCACTTCTTGCAGGATGGTACCGGAACCCATCAATTGAACTTTCTTGTCGCCTTTGCCACCGGCTTTCAGCAAGTACATACCTTTCAGGATGTCTTGTTCCGCACCTTCAGGCATATCCGGATGAGCATAGTTCTCGTTCATCAAGGTGATGTAGTAGAACACGTCTTCGTTATTGGCATACATACGACGCAGACCGTCTTGTACGATAACGGCTACTTCGTATTGGAAGGTCGGATCGTAAGAAACGCAGTTCGGGATCAAATCGGCTTGAATGTGGCTGTGGCCGTCTTCGTGTTGCAGGCCTTCACCGTTCAAGGTTGTACGACCGGCAGTACCACCCAACAGGAAGCCGCGTGCGTGCATATCGCCAGCAGCCCATGCCAAGTCGCCAATACGTTGGAAACCAAACATGGAGTAGTAAATGTAGAAAGGAATCATCGCGAAGTTGCTGTTGGCATAGCTGGTTGCAGCTGCGATCCAGTCAGCCATCGCGCCTGGTTCGTTAATACCTTCTTGCAAGATTTGACCGTCAACGGATTCTTTGTAGAACATCAGTTGGTCTTTGTCTTGCGGGGTGTATTGCTGGCCTTTCGGGTTCCAAATACCGTATTGACGGAACATGCCTTCCATACCGAAGGTACGGCTTTCGTCTGGAACGATAGGTACGACGCGTTTGCCGATTTTTTTGTCTTTCAACAGAGTAGACAGAATGCGGACAAATGCCATAGTGGTCGAGAATTCACGATCCCCGCTGGATTTCAGTTGAGCATCGAATGCGGACAACTCAGGCACTTCCAATACCTCTTTTGTCGGATGACGTTGAGGCAGGTAACCACCCAAGGCTTCGCGGCGGGCGTGCAGGTATTTGTATTCTTCGCTGTCAGGAGCAAAAGTCAGGTAAGGCAGATCGCCGCTGTCGATTTGCTCGTCGGTAACAGGAATGTCAAAGCGGTCGCGGAATTGTTTCAGAGACGCTTTGTCCATTTTTTTGGCTTGGTGGGCAACGTTTTGACCTTCGCCGGATGCGCCCATACCATAACCTTTAATGGTTTTCGCCAAAATTACGGTAGGTTTGCCGTCCGCATGGTTAGCTGCGAGATCATAAGCGTTGTACACTTTTTGCGGGTCGTGACCGCCGCGGTTCAATGCCCAGATTTGCTCATCGGTCATATCGGCAACCAATGCTTTCAATTCAGGGGTATTGAAGAAGTGTTCGCGAACGTACGCACCATCTTTGGATTTGTAAGTTTGGTAGTCGCCGTCCAAACATTCTTCCATGCGTTTGCGCAGGATACCGTCTTTGTCTTTTGCCAAGAGGCGGTCCCAACGACGACCCCAGATGACTTTAACAACATTCCAGCCGGCACCGGCAAAGTTACCTTCCAATTCTTGGATAATTTTGCCGTTACCACGGACAGGACCGTCCAAGCGTTGCAGGTTACAGTTGATGACGAAAATCAGGTTGTCCAAACCTTCGCGTGCAGCAAGGGCAATCGCGCCTTGGCTTTCCGGTTCATCCATTTCGCCGTCACCACAGAATACCCATACTTTGCGGCCTTTGGTTTTTGCGAGACCACGGGATTCCAAGTATTTCAGGAAACGGGCTTGGTAAATCGCCATAATCGGACCCAAACCCATAGATACGGTCGGGAACTGCCAGAAGTCAGGCAGCAAGTGCGGGTGCGGGTAAGAAGGCAGACCTTTTCCGTCCACTTCTTGGCGGAAATTGTCCAGTTGGTCTTCAGTCAGACGACCTTCAACGAAAGCGCGGGCATAGATGCCTGGAGAAACGTGGCCTTGGAAAAATACCAAATCACCTTCTTCACCTTCGCCTTTAGCTTTCCAGAAGTGGTTGAAACCCACTTCGTACATGGTTGCTGCAGATTGGAAAGATGCGATATGGCCACCCAGCTCCAAATCTTTTTTACCGGCGCGCAATACGATGGCGGCGGCGTTCCAGCGCACGAATGCGCGGATGCGGTGTTCGATGTTTTGATCGCCCGGAATACCTTTTTCGTCTTCAACCGAAACGGTATTCAAATACGGAGTAGTCGTGCCGTGAGGCATACGAACGCCTTTGTCGCGGCTGTATTTAACCAGATGTTCCAATAGGTATTGTGCACGTTCGCTGCCTTCGTATTCCAAAACTGAGCTTAACGCGTCCAACCACTCTTGGGTTTCAATCGGGTCAACATCGTGTAATTGGGTGGACATAGTATCTATCCTTATGTTGAGTGTTATTTAATGACGGAGGGTTATACCCCTAATGTTTTCGTTTGCGAAAATTTATATACAAAAACGAAAAATTTCTAAAATCAAATCAAATAAAATTAGATAATCTAAATCTTTTCAATCAGTTAAAAACTGGATTAAAAACAAAAGACGCACTGGCGAATTTATTTGAATCTGCTTCGCTTCGAATCGTATCAGCAAACGGTATAACTAGCAAATTTCAATTTAATATATTCAAAAACAATCAAACTCTTCCTATTTAATTTTCTTTTTAGTACAAAAACGAAAATAAAATGAAAAAATCCGAAATAGCCTTTTCACCGTTTTTGAAATAGCTTTGCCGCTATATTTCAGACGACCCTATTACCGTTCCTCCGAATGTCGGCGTTTGATAAGGATGCGGACAGCGCCGTCATTACCCTCGCGAGGTTCGATATAGGCAAGGACATCCGGATGCTGCATCAGCCAACGTCGGGTCATATTTTTTAAAACAGGTTTATAGCCTGCCGAACCCAGTCCGCTGCCGTGGACAATTTCGGCACAAACGCCGCGCTTTTGGACAAACACGATAAATTCATTTAATACCTGTTGTGCTTCTTCTTGCGTATAGCCGTGCAAATCAACATCGGCAACGACGGGATAATGGCCGTTACGCAAGCGTTGCAGGTCGTTTTTACCTTGCCCGTTCTTACTGAACGAAGCAGGCGGCTCATCCCAACCGCCGCTGCCGATATAAAAATAATCTTTCTCATTTAATGAAGATACTTCTTTCGGACGCGGCTTTATCGGCGATTTATCACGCGGAGCAGAATAATATTGCGAAGTTTGTTTCAACGGGGTTACCGTCCCGACCATACTTGCAAAATCGGCATTCTCGGCTTCCTGCTTTTTAGCTGCCGCTTCTGCTACAGCCTTTTCTTCTGCTTCTTTTTTCGCCTGCTTGCCTAAGGCCTGAAGGGTAGATTGGAAATCTGTTTTCATAAATGGATACCTGAAACGCTAAACGATTTTCAGACGACCTCTTTTACAAACAAGGTCGTCTGAAAATGGGAAAATAATTTACGGTTCTATCTAACTAAAGATATTTCCGCATTAATTCACATTCGACTTTGACTTCCCGATTCAACTGCAACACCGCTGAACCCAAAGACTCATAACGGTTGATGCGGTAAAACGGAACGGAATTGAGCGAGGCATAAAGTTTTAAAAAACTCAATCCGGCATGGTGCGCCAACTCTTCGGCACGCCTCAGCAATGCCGTACCCAAACCTTGATTGTGGAAAATCGGATGCACATAAAGCGCGTCTAATTGCGCTTCCTTAAAATCGACTTGGAAAAATCCACGGATGGCCCCTTTGTATTCCACCACCCACAAAGCCTTATCCGGATCGTCGATGGTATGGCGGTAGCTTTCAGTGTCCAACAGCGCTTCCCATGCCTGAAGCACGTTCTCGTCGTAGCTTCGAATGCAGGCGAATTGGGCGGCATGAAGATGGGCATTATGGATGGCTTGGCAATCTTGTACTGTGGCGGGACGGAGTATGGTCAACAGGCTCATGATTCGGAACGTTATGTCTGGTTTTCAGACGACCTTGATTGATTCTGAGGTCGTCTGAACATTCTAAAAATTAGCAAATTATAAACTTTGATGCAGTTTCGCCGCCACTTCAAAAGCAGTATCGGCATCGGCGGACAAAACAGTGAAATGTCCCATTTTGCGGCCTTTCCGCGCGGCTTTTTTGCCGTATAGGTGCAGGTGTGCATTCGGATGGCTTTGCAACGGCAGCCAATTCGGTTCGCCGCCGTCTTCTTGCCAGACGTCGCCCAAAATATTCGCCATGCAGCATGAAGAAAGCAGCTTGGTGTCGGCGGGCGGCAGGTTGCACATAATGCGTACCTGCTGCTGAAACTGGTCTGCGGCGCAGGCATCCAGCGTATGATGGCCGGAATTGTGCGGGCGCGGGGCGATTTCGTTGACGACCAATTCATGTGTGTCGCCGACGACGAATATTTCCACCGCCAACACGCCGACATAATCCAATTCGTCCGCCAAGCGTTGCGCCATCTGCCGCGCCTGTTGCTGGACGTCGGCACTCAACCGCGCGGGGACGATGGAATAAGCAAGGATACCGTTTTCGTGGATGTTTTCGGCGGGGTCAAAGGTTTGCACGTTTTCATTGTTCAGACGGCATACGATAACTGAAATTTCGCCGCGCAAATCCACCATTTTTTCCAAAACGCAATCCACGCCGCCGTGTTCGGCAAACGCGGCTTTGAGTTCATCCACCGTTTTGACGCGGATTTGACCTTTGCCGTCGTAGCCCAACGTAGCCGTTTTCAGGATGCCGGGCAAAAATTGCGCACTTGCTTCGCTGATGTCGTCTGAACGACAAACCACTTGATACGGCGCGATTTGCAATCCCGCTTTGCGTATCCACGCTTTTTCCTGAATACGGTTTTGCGCGATGGCCACGCAGTCGCCGCTGGGGGAAACGTTGGTATGTTTTGCCAGAAAGCGCATCGCGTCGGCATTGACGTTTTCAAATTCAGTGGTAACTGCCGCGCATTTTGCCAACTCGTCCAAAGCGGCTTGGTCGTCAAACGGCGCGCACAAATGGCGGTCGGCAAATTCCGCCGCCGGCGCGTTCGGATCGGGGTCGAGAACGGTGACTTTGTAGCCCATGGTTTTGGCGGCAACGGTAAACATTCTGCCTAATTGGCCGCCGCCGAGAATGCCGAGAGTAGCAGGAGGGAGGATGGGGGAAGTGTTCATAGCAAGAAATATTAAAAATCTTTTCTGATAGTATCTAAGGAAATAACTTTTGAAAGTAAAAGAAGCCTTTCATGTTCAGGATGATCCGTAAATATTGTATTAATTTTATTAATAATTGTTGGAATATTAGAATCTTTTGGTACAAAAATGTATTTTATATCTGAAGGTTCAAATTTTAGTGAGGCAACTTTTTTCGTAACAATATTTGAATCCTGTAATTCTTCATTATTGGCTAAAAAATTTAGTAAAAAATTTGGGAAAAGATTGTTTTCATCTGAAGCAGGTGCATACCTCCACTCACATTCTTCATCAAAATTTTTCGTTACCTCCTTCCCATTTACTTTCATCTTTCCTTTCAATGGTTTCAAAAATTTCATAAGTCGAAGTGCAATGTTTGGACTCAATTCCCTACTGATTAACAAATTTATCGCATCCACCGGAATATTTTTTAAGATAAAATTTCGAATTAGATTGGGAATAATACTGTTGTCTGACAGATAGAAAATAGGATTTAATCCCTTTTTTATTCCCCACTCCTTCGTCATTCCAAGACCAAAGCCACCATAAAAATCTGTATGTGCTGTAATTTTGGATAGTGGAATATCACAAAAACAAGACATAGGGTAAGCTATTGAACTGATATTATATTTTATCAATTCTTTAGTACGAGTTTCCCAAAAGTTGTCTTCTTCCTGTTTCTCTAATTCATTTTTAAAATATTTTGGAATTAGCCATTCAATATCTTCAGAACAATATCTAGGCCAAAATCCATTTTCCAAAATATCTAATAGATATTCCTCTTTGGGAGTAAAGTGAAATAAAGAGTTTGATTTTATAGTTGCCATTTTGCAAAGTATTTACTTGAAGTTAAACATATTTCAATTTTTTCAGAATAATTTAGTGAACCTATCTATCCAACCCTTCCTGCACCATCTGCGCCGCCCTGACCACTGCTCGGGCTTTATTCTGCGTTTCCTGCCATTCGGAGGTCGGGTCGGAGTCGGCGACGATACCTGCGCCGCTTTGGACGTATAGCGTGTTGTTTTTCACCACGGCGGTGCGGATGGCAATCGCCAAATCCATGTCGTTGTTGAAACCCCATACGCCGACGGCGCCGCCGTAGATGCCGCGTTTGCTCGGTTCGACTTCTTCGATAATTTCCATGGCACGGACTTTTGGCGCACCGGAGAGTGTGCCGGCGGGGAACGTGGCGGCGAGGATGTCCATATTGGTAACGTCCTCTTTCAGACGACCTTCGACATTGGACACGATGTGCATTACATGGGAGTATTTTTCAATCACCATTTTGTCGGTTACTTTGACTTCGCCCGTTTTGCTGATGCGTCCGACGTCGTTGCGCCCTAAATCGATAAGCATGACGTGTTCGGCGATTTCTTTGGCGTCGCTTAATAAGTCCTGCTCGTTGGCAAGGTCTTCTGCGGGGGTTTTGCCGCGCAGGCGCGTGCCGGCGATGGGGCGGACGATGACGTCGTCGCGTTCGCGGCGGACGAGGATTTCAGGCGAGGAACCGACGATGTGGAAATCGCCGAAATCGTAGTAAAAGAGGTAAGGCGAAGGGTTGAGCGTACGCAGGGCGCGGTAGAGGGCAAGCGGGCTGTCGGTGAATTCCATGCTCATGCGCTGGCTGGGTACGACCTGCATACAGTCGCCTGCGAAGATGTAGTCTTTGATTTTGTCGACACAGGCTTTGAACGGCTCTTCGCCGAACTCGCTGATGGCTTCGGTGTGTTTGCTGCCGAGCGAGAGCGGGATGGCGCAGCTTTGGCGCAATTGGGTGCGGATGTCTTCGAGACGTTCGCGGGCGCGTTCGTAGCCGTCGGGCTGCGAGGGATCAGCGTAAACGATGAGGTGGATTTTGCCGCTCAAATTGTCGATAACCGCCAACTCTTGCGACAGCATCAGCAAAATATCGGGCGTACCGAGCGGGTCGGCTTTGGCGGTGTTTTTTAGGCGGTGGGCGAAGTGTTCGAAATTGTAGATGGTTTCGTAACCGAAGTAGCCGACCAGTCCGCCGGTAAAGCGCGGCAGGCTTGGGATTTCGGGCGTTTTGAAGCGGTTGTGGAAGGCCTCGATAAAGGGCAGCGGATTGCCGTCGTGTTGCTCGACGATTTCGCCGTTTTGATAAACATCGACGTGTTTTCCACTGACTTTGAGATAGTGGCTGCAAGGCAGGCCGATAAAGGAATAGCGGCCGAAACGTTCGCCGCCGACAACGGATTCGAGCAGGTAGGTATAGGGGCGGTTGGCGAGTTTGAGATAGAGGGAAAGCGGCGTATCCAAGTCGGCAAGGAGTTCTTGCACGAGCGGGATGCGGTTGTAGCCTTGGGCGGCTTGGGCTTGGTATTCTTGTTTGCTGATCATTTCGGTTCCGTTGTGCGGGTGTTTTCAGGCGACCTTGCGAACGTGTAAAAGTCTTTGAAAAAGCTCGGGACGACGTGCTTGGCGGGCAGAAAAAACAAGCCCGCGCCATCGTCGCAAAATTGCGGAAAAGTATAACATTTTATGCGGATTGTTGACAGTTTTGGTTTTTCAGACGCCCCCTCCCTGCCGTATAATGCCGTTTTCTGTTTCCGCTTCCCAAACGACCATCATGACCGAATCCATCCGCCTCCCCGCTGCCTCGCTCAAGCCCGCCACCGTCGCCCTGCCCGGCTCCAAAAGTATCAGCAACCGCACCCTGCTGCTCGCCGCCTTGTCTGACAACACTTGCGAAATCCATTCCCTGCTCAAATCCGACGATACCGACCGTATGTTGGAAGCCCTTGATAAACTCGGCGTTGAAATCGAATATCTTGCCGAAGGTCGTCTGAAAGTATACGGCACAGGAGGACGTTTCCCCAATCGGACTGCCGATTTGTTTTTAGGCAACGCGGGAACGGCGTTTCGTCCGCTGACCGCCGCGCTGGCCGTTTTGGGCGGCGATTATCATCTGCATGGCGTGCCGCGTATGCACGAACGCCCCATCGGCGACTTGGTCGATGCGCTGCGGATTGCCGGCGCCGATGTCGAATATCTCGGCAACGAACACTATCCGCCGCTTCATATCGGCGAGTGCCAAGACCGCGGCGAGCGCGTGATTCCGATTAAAGGCAATGTGTCCAGCCAGTTTCTGACCGCCCTTTTGATGGCACTGCCGCTGACCGGGCAGGCATTTGAAATCCGTATGGTCGGCGAGTTGATTTCCAAGCCCTATATCGACATCACCTTGAAACTGATGGCTCAATTCGGCGTACAGGTTGCCAATGAAGACTACCGCATCTTCAAAATTCCCGCAGATGCGCACTACCACGCGCCCGAACATCTGCACGTCGAAGGCGATGCCTCCAGCGCGTCCTACTTCCTCGCAGCAGGTTTGATTGCCGCCACGCCCGTCCGCGTTACCGGGATCGGCGCAAACAGCATACAGGGCGATGTCGCCTTTGCTCGCGAGCTGGAAAAAATCGGTGCGGATGTGGTGTGGGGTGAAAACTTCGTCGAAGTCTCTCGCCCGAAGGAACGCGCCGTCCAAGCCTTTGATTTGGATGCAAACCATATCCCCGATGCCGCCATGACCCTCGCCATCGTCGCGCTTGCCACAGGACAAACCTGCACGCTGCGCAACATCGGTTCATGGCGCGTCAAGGAAACCGACCGCATCGACGCGATGGCAAACGAGTTGCGCAAACTCGGTGCAAAAGTCGTCGAAGAAGCCGAAGCGATTCACATCACCCCGCCTGAAACGCTGACACCCGACGCCGTCATCGACACTTACGACGACCACCGCATGGCGATGTGTTTCTCGCTGGTTTCCCTGTTGGGCGTACCCGTCGTCATCAACGACCCGAAATGCACCCATAAAACCTTTCCGACTTATTTTGAAGTGTTCTCATCGCTGACCGACGCGGTTTAAAGCGGGAGAACGTTTGCCCAAACAAAAAGGTCGTCTGAAAATATCGTTCCGCAATCCAACGCCGAACCGTTTTCAGACGACCTTTTGCTATAATCCGTCCGTTTCCCCACGCCCCTTTTGATATGAACACCCCAAAAGCCTTTGCCATCCCCGGCCCGACTGCCGGCGGGAAAACCGCCCTTGCCTTGAAAATCGCCGAAGCCCTGCCGGTCGAAATCATCAGCCTCGATTCCGCGCTGGTGTACCGCGATATGGACATCGGCACGGCAAAGCCGACCGCCGCCGAGCTTGATGCCGTGCCGCACCACCTTATCGACATCATCCCGCCGACCAAGTCTTACAGCGCGGCGGAGTTTGTCGGCGACTGCGTGCGGCTGGCGGAGGAAATCCGTGCGCGCGGCAGGCTGCCTTTGATTGTTGGCGGAACGATGATGTATTTCCACGCACTGACCGAAGGCTTGAACGACCTGCCCGAAGCCGATCCCGCCGTGCGCGCCCAGTTGCAGGAAGAAAAACAACGATACGGCTTGGCGAATCTGTATCAAAGCCTGCAAACCATAGACCCTGAAACCGCAGGTCGTCTGAAACCAAACGACAGCCAACGTATCGAACGCGCTTTGGAAGTGTACCGCCTGACCGGCAAGCCCTTGAGTGTGCATTTTGCCGAAAAAGCCGACTACACCCCGCCGCTCGACCTCTGCACCACCGCCCTGATTCCCGAAAACCGCGCCTTGCTGCACGAAAACATCGCCCGCCGTTTTACACAAATGTTGGAACAAGGCTTCATCGACGAAATGCGCGCCCTGCGCCAAAAATATCCCGAACTGACCGCCGATATGCCTTCTATGCGCTGCGTCGGCTACCGGCAGGCATGGGATTACCTCGAAGGCTTGACCGATTACGACACCTTTGTCGAAAAAGGCATTGCCGCCACCCGCCAGCTTGCCAAACGCCAACTCACTTGGCTGCGCAAAATCCCATTGGCGCACAGCATCGACCCCTATACCGACGGCGACCACGTTCAGACGACCTTGGCACTCGTCCGCCGCCATTTCCAAATCTAAAACGCCATGCTGACCCTGTTGACCACACCGCCCGTCGCCCCGCAAACCTTAGCCGCCCTGCAATCGCTTGGCATCCGCAGTATAGAAGAGCTGCGCGACACGGGTTCTGTCCAAGCCTTCCTGTTGCTCAAGGCCGCCGGACTGACCGTTACCCGCAGCACGCTTTGGCAACTCGAAGCCCTGTTGCTCGGTATCAAACCGCAAGACCTGCCGCAAACACACAAAAACGCTTTGGAACAAGCCGTTAAAAACCATCCGCCCGTCTCCGTCTTCCCCACGTCGTCTGAAATGGAAACCTTCATGCGCGCCGCTTTGGTGCAGGCAGAACAATCCGCCCTCATCGGCGAAATCCCCGTCGGCGCGGTCGTTGTCTCCAACAATCAAATCATCGCCGCCGCCCACAACACCTGCGTCAACGACCACGACATCAGCCGCCACGCCGAAATCCGCGCCCTTGCCGCCGCAGGTGCCGCCTTTCAAAACTACCGCCTCGACGAGTGCGACCTCTACATCACGCTCGAACCCTGCGCCATGTGCGCCTCCGCCATCATCCAAGCCCGCGTCCGCCGCGTCATCTATGGCGCGGCAGAACCCAAAACCGGCGCGGCAGGCAGCGTAGTCAATCTGTTTGCCAACCCGCTGCTGAACAAACACACGGCAATCAAAGGCGGCATCTTGGAAGACGAATGCAAAGCCGTTTTGCAGGAGTTTTTTCAGACGAGGCGCAAACAAGGTTGAAAAACTAAAAAGGTCGTCTGAAAATCACCCAAACCATCCTATCCCTTACACCCACTGTTAATCTGCTAAAATCCCGCTTTTACAACCCATCTCGGCAGCCCGAAAAATTTTCCGGCTGCCGCAAGCCATTGTTCCTACGCCATGAACTACCCTATCCCCAAACCCCGTGAAAAATCCCGTTGGCTCAATCTTTCGCAAGGCTCGCTGCCGCTGGCTTTGGCGCGTTATCTGCCGCATAAGCGGCTCAAAGTCGTACTGACCCAAGATGCGGAACAGGCGTTGCGCCTTCAGACGGCATGGCGGTTTTTCCGTCCGCACGATACGGCTGTGTTCCTGCCGGACTGGGAAACGCTGCCTTACGAGCGTTTTTCGCCGCATCAGGATTTGGTGTCGGAGCGGCTGTCGGCGTTGTGGCAGATTAAGAGCGGCGCGGCGGACGTGTTGTTCGTGCCGGTTGCCACAGCGATGCAGAAGCTGCCGCCCGTGCCGTTTCTGGCGGGGCGCACGTTTTGGCTGAAAACGGGGCAGACTTTGGATATAGGCCGTCTGAAAACCGATTTGGTGAATGCGGGCTACAACCATGTTTCCCATGTTGTCGCGGCGGGCGAGTTTGCCGTGCGCGGCGGCATTGTCGATTTGTTCCCGATGGGCAGCGAAATGCCCTACCGCATTGATTTGTTCGACGATGAAATCGACAGCATCAAAACCTTTGACACGGACACACAGCGCACCATCTCCCCCGTTTCCGAAATCCGCCTGCTGCCGGCGCACGAATTCCCCACCGACAGCGAGGCGCAAAAAATCTTCCGCAGCCGCTTCCGCGAAGAAGTCGATGGCAATCCGAACGATGCCGCCGTGTACAAAGCCGTCAGCAACGGCCACTTCGGCGCAGGCGTGGAATATTATCTGCCGCTGTTTTTTGAAAACGAGCTGGAAACGCTGTTTGACTATATCGGCGAAGATGCGTTGTTTGTTTCATTGGGCGACGTTCACGCCGAAGCCAACCGCTTTTGGAGCGATGTCAAATCGCGTTACGCCATGGCGCAGGGCGACGAAACTTATCCGCCTTTGCTTCCACAGCATTTGTATCTCTCTGCCGATGTGTTCGCAGGCCGTCTGAAAAACTACGGACAAGTGCTGCCCGATGTTTCCGGCAAGGAACACACCCTGCCCGACCTTGCCGTCAACCGCCAATCCGACGAGCCGTTGCAGGCATTGAAGGATTTTCAGACGACCTTTGAAGGACGGATTTTGCTGTGTGCCGAAAGTCTGGGACGGCGCGAAACCATGCTCGGCTTCTTGCAGCAAAACGGTTTGAAAGCCAAACCTGTGTCCGACTGGCAGGGCTTTTTATCGGCGCACGAGCCACTGATGATTACGGTTGCGCCGTTGGCATACGGGTTCAAACTGGGCGGGCTGCACTCTCCGAGCCAACAGCAACCCACTCCTGCCTCTGAGGGAGAAGGCAAAGCGGTTACCGACCAAACCAAATTTCCCGCAGCCGCAACAAACCCTCTCCCTAGCCCTCTCCCGCAGGAGAGGGAACAAAGTGCCGCCGCCGTTTCAGACAACCTGAAAACCAAAAGCAGCCTGCATCCCGTCGCAAGTGATCTGCACGAGCAAATCCGACAGCAGCCTGCCCCCTCTCTCGTGGGGGAGGGTTGGGGAGAGGGCAAAGCAGTTGCCGCTCAAGGTGCCATCGCCGTCATCACTGAATCCGAGCTCTACCAATACGTCGCCCGTTCGCGCGTCCACAACCGCCGCAAGAAACATGCCGCCGTTTCAGACGGCCTGTTGCGCGACCTTGCCGAAATCAACATCGGCGATCCTGTCGTACACGAAGAACACGGCATCGGGCGCTATATGGGCTTGGTAACGATGGATTTGGGCGGCGAAACCAACGAAATGATGTTGCTCGAATACGCGGGCGAAGCGCAGCTTTATGTGCCTGTTTCGCAACTGCATTTAATCAGCCGCTACTCCGGCCAAGCGCATGAAAACGTCACCCTGCACAAGCTCGGCAGCGGCGCGTGGAACAAGGCTAAACGCAAAGCCGCCGAAAAAGCGCGCGACACCGCCGCCGAGTTGCTCAACCTCTACGCCCAACGCGCCGCCCAATCGGGACACAAGTTTGAAATCAACGAGATGGACTATCAGGCGTTTGCCGACGGCTTCGGCTACGAAGAAACCGAAGACCAGGCCGCCGCCATTGCCGCCGTGATTAAAGACCTGACGCAGGCGAAGCCGATGGACCGCCTTGTGTGCGGCGATGTCGGTTTCGGCAAAACCGAAGTTGCCCTGCGCGCCGCGTTTGTGGCGGTGATGGGCGGCAAACAGGTCGCCGTACTCGCTCCGACTACGCTTCTGGTCGAGCAGCACGCGCAAAATTTCGCCGACCGCTTCGCCGATTTTCCCGTGAAAGTCGCCAGCCTTTCGCGTTTTAACAACAGCAAAGCCACCAAAGCCGCGCTCGAAGGCATGGCGGACGGCACGGTCGATATCGTTATCGGCACGCACAAATTGGTGCAGGACGACATAAAATTCAAAAACTTAGGTTTAGTGATTATCGACGAAGAACACCGCTTCGGCGTGCGCCAAAAAGAGCAGCTCAAACGCCTGCGCGCCAATGTCGATATCCTCACCATGACCGCCACGCCGATTCCGCGCACCCTCAGCATGGCGCTCGAAGGTCTGCGCGACTTCTCGCTGATTACCACCGCGCCCAGCCGCCGCCTCGCCGTCAAAACCTTTGTCAAACCGTTCAGCGAAGGCAGCGTGCGCGAAGCCGTGTTGCGCGAACTCAAACGTGGCGGACAAGTGTTTTTCCTGCACAATGAAGTGGATACGATTGAGAATATGCGCGAGCGGTTGGAAACCCTGCTGCCTGAAGCCCGCATTGGCGTGGCGCACGGACAACTGCGCGAGCGCGAGCTGGAACAAGTCATGCGCGACTTTTTGCAGCAAAGATTCAACGTGTTGCTCTGCTCCACCATCATCGAAACCGGCATCGACATCCCCAACGCCAACACCATCATCATCAACCGCGCCGACAAATTCGGACTGGCGCAACTGCACCAGCTTCGCGGGCGCGTCGGCCGCAGCCACCACCAAGCCTACGCCTACCTGCTCACACCCGAATACATCACCAAAGACGCAGAAAAACGCCTCGACGCCATCGCGGTGGCAGACGAACTCGGCGCAGGCTTCACCCTCGCCATGCAGGATTTAGAAATCCGCGGCGCAGGCGAAATCCTCGGCGAAGGGCAATCCGGCGAAATGATACAGGTCGGCTTCACGCTCTACACCGAAATGCTCAAACAAGCCGTGCGCGACCTCAAAAAAGGCCGCCAGCCCGACCTCGACGCACCGTTGGGTATCACCACCGAAATCAAACTGCACAGCCCCGCCCTGCTGCCCGAAAGCTACTGCCCCGACATCCACGAACGGCTCGTCCTCTACAAACGCCTCGCCGTCTGCGAAACCGTGCAGCAAATCAACGCGATACACGAAGAACTCGTTGACCGCTTCGGCCTGCCCGAACAACCCGTCAAAACCCTCATCGAAAGCCACCACCTGCGGCTCGCCGCAAAAGAATTGGGCATAGACGCCATCGACGCCACCGGCGAAGCCGTCACCATTACCTTCGGCAAAAATCACCAAATCGACCCGACAGAAATCATCCTGCTGATTCAGACGGATAAAAAATACCGGCTGGCAGGGGCGGATAAGTTAAGATTTACAGCCGAGATGGAAAATATCGAAGTCAGGATTAACACCGTGAAGAATGTGTTGAAGACTTTGAAAGAAAGAGTGGTAGCAAAGTAGAGTTTGATAAAGAAAAGGTCGTCTGAAAAATTTTCAGACGACCTTTCCTTATCCAAAATTTGTAGGTCGGATACTTGTATCCGACAAAACCTTCCGCATAAAGCTGTCGGACACTTGTATCCGATCAAATCTCTCCCATGAAGCTGTCGGATTCGAGAATCCGACCTACGCCTGCTGAAACGATTTTCCAACTTTCAGACGACCTATTATCAAATGATGCGAAATATCACTTGTTGAACCTCGTGCGTGCCTCAGCCCCCACCTTCAGTTTTGGGCAGACTACGACTTGTATCATTTATTTATTTTTATAATTGCCGAAATTTCCAATAATCCCGTCCTTCGATTTTCCAATAACAAAATTCGTCCGGTATCAAATACCCAAAGTCCATCGCCTTAGAAAACCAACCATCATAGACATAATCTTCATGGCATCTGTCCCAATCCATATGAAGGTAAACTTCCGTATCAAAATTAATATAAAACAACGGCAGTCTCGAAGAAATCTGATTGATTTTTAAGAAATCACTTTGTTTGCTGGAATCCGAGATAGGTTTATTGTACGACAACTTATTTTCGACAACGGAATATAACCTTACCGCTTCATCAGAAGTAAACCCCTGAAACATCAGTTCCTTCAATTCATCCTTTTTTAATTCAATGACTGACTCTGATTGAAGATAGCTTTCGAAATTGTCCTTAGTTAATTGCCAGATGCCATTTCGGTAATAACAACTATTCATTTCATCCTGATATTGTTCTAACGTAATATTCCCGTTTTTAAAATCCAAATCTAAGTCTAATTTCATGTTTAATATGAAATTTTCTTTATAATCAATCAAATAATATATATTTCTCTTATAGACAAAAATGGATATACACTGGATGTACTCAAAGATGTTATCTAATAATTCAGATTTAAATTTCTCAATCTTTTCCATATTTGCCAAATTCCTTAATAACTTTATCTTCAGCAAGCCGTAGCCCGCATTAAACCTGTGCAGGTAAGGTGTGTGCGGTATACACGCGGGCTTTGAGTGTGATAAAAAAGATCGTCTGAAAAAAGTTTCCGGCTTTCAGACGACCTTTTGCCAAATATTATCGGCAGCAGCTCAATGCCAACCTTAAGCCTACACCAATTTCTTCAGGGCTGTTATCCAATGATAAAATTACATCGTCTGCATCAATGGCATCCCACGCTTCCAGCTTGACATGGCGGCTCGGGCTGATTTTCAGGCAGCCGTTGTGCAGCCAAATATCCCCGCTCATCATGTTTTTAAATAGGGCGCGTCTGGTTTTATAGCCCAAGTTCCCGCATAGGTTGGCAACCCAATCCTCATAACGTGGTTTAAAACTTTCCTGTTTTAAAAAATCAATACGTTCAGCTTCGTTGTCTAACGTCCTGCTGTTCGCCAATGCTTGTAAGACTGTCGTGCCTAAAGTTCCATTGTCGGTATCCAATGGCAGGATATGAGGGGGATATAGGTGGTCTGGAGCATATCGCCCAAATCCTGACCATGTTTGAATAATCAAGGCTCTTTCATTTGCCTTATAGCCAGCCCAATAATCTTGTTCTTGATTGAAAGTCATTTATTCGATCTCCGTAATTTTGACTGTAATGTTTTGACTTTTGCCATACTCTACCACACGGTGCAACTGCAATCTTTGCTCCGTATTGGTTTGTGCAGCAAGCACGCCGTAATCCGCATAAAACCTTAAGGCAGGTTGAGGAAGGCTTCATGAGCGAATAAAGAAGCAATGAAAAAATCGTCTGAAACCTTTTCAGACGACCTTTCAAATTACGGTAGAAGCAAATCAAAGATAAACGATTTCGCCGCTTCGCCCCCTGCTCTCTTCACTTGCCCACCAAACAAACTGGGGCAATACGTCTTCGTAGTTTTTACGTTCGCTCTTCGATTCGCCGGGATGGGATTTGATGCGTTGCGGCGAATTAATCGGACCGGGGACCAGAACATTGGCACGCAGGTTTTCAAAGCGTTCCCATTCGTCGGCGGCCACTTTACACAAATAATTCAATGCGGCTTTGGATGCACCGAAACCGCCCCAGTAAGCTTTCGGGGTTTCGCCGTGGCTCTCGCCTACGAAGATGACGGACGCGTCGGGCGACTGCTTCAGCAGCGGGAGTAGTGCGCGGGTCAGCCCCATCGGTGCAACGGTGTTGATACGGTATTGGTTGACCCATTCGGCGACGGTTTGGAAATCTAAAGGCGAGAGCGCGTAAAAATAGCTGGCGCAATGGACGATACCGTCGAGTTTGCCCTGAATCGCTTCGCCGATGGTCGCGGCAAATTGTTCGAATTCTTTTTCTTCCGCGCCGATTAGATCGAAACAAATGGCAAACGGCTCGGGACAGCCTGCTTCGACAATCGCATCATAAACTTTTTCCAGCTTTTTTTGATGGCGCGCAACTAAAATCACGGTCGCCCCCGCTTCGGCATAGGCTTTGGCCACCTGTTCGCCCAGGCCTTGCGATGCTCCGGTTACCAGAATCGTTTTATTTTGCAATGTCGGCATAATTCTTCCTTGATTGTGAAATTTAAGGGATTTAAGATATTTTAACGGTTTGCCGTGTCTTGTAAAGGCACTCGGAATAGGTCGTCTGAAACTCGGATTTAAGTTTCAGACGACCTTTATATTAATCCGAAATCTGCCAAACACCTTTCCGCCGCCATTAAACCTGACTGTACCGCCGCTTCCAACGTGGCCGGATAGTGCGGGTGCAGGTAGTCGCCTGCCAGATAGATGCGCCGTTGGTGCAACCAAGCAAAATCGGGGGGGCTGGAATCAGGCGTGCAGGCTGTGGTCGCCCGTTTTTCGGTGATAACACGGACGGCTTCGGGTTCGTCCAAATAAGGGCAGATGCGTTTTACGTCGGCATGGACTTTCTCCGCCCATTCTTGACTTTTGAACGCGCCTACATAATCGGAAACGCTGATGACGGAGGCGACTTCGTTTATCGGCAAACCGAGTGCGCCGCGATACACCAGCCATTGAGCCGTGCCATCGGCAAATCCGGTCAGCGGCGCGGGCAGATGGACGGGAACAGCATAGCGAAGATAAACGGTAGTAATCGAGTGGTAGCGGAGGTTTTGATAGGTCGTCTGAATATAGTCGGGAGTATCTTCAGGGAAAAGATGGACGGCATGATACGGCGCAGTCGCAACAATAACGGCATCAAAAGCCTCATCATTCACAACAATGCGTCCGTCAGGAAAGTTTTTCAGACGACCTACACGGGTTTCAAGACGGATGTCCGCCCCGAATTGCTTGAGTTTTGCCAACGCAGGCTCGGCGATAATTGCACCTAAATCGCGCTTGGGTAAAAGGTAATCGCTGCCTGGTTTGTCTGCCCACACGCCGTCAGACAACACATTGCATAGTATGCGCAGACTCGCGTGTTCCAACGGCGTATTGAGCGCACCCCACACCAGCGGCTGCCAAAACTCTGCAACCAGCCTGCGCGGAACATTGCGCTGCCGCAGCCATTGGGCAACAGCCAAATCAGCACGCTTGCCGCGTGCGTAACGCTGCAACGCCCCCATATCGGATAACAACCTAATTTTCAGCGAAAACGAAATGTTTTTAGCACGCAATATGCCGGTCAAAATATGCAGCGGCGAAGGAAGATTCGTACTTTGAAACTGCAAACCTTCGTACATATGCCATTGCAGGGGCAAACGGCAGAACGTGGCTTCTGGGTCAACACCGATGTGTTCCATCAGCGTCAATACGCCGTGATACGCACCGAGCAAAATATGCTGCCCATTGTCCAAAAAGCTGAATCCGTCAGCGTTTCCAACCAAAGTACGCGCCCTACCCCCAGCCTGCCGACCTGCTTCAAACACGGTAACATCAGCACGGCGCGCCAACGATATTGCGGCGGACAAACCTGCCCAGCCTGCACCGACGACGGCAATTTTCGGGCGAAGATGCGGAGTGTTCATGGCTTAAATCCGAATAACCAGGTTTTCAGGGCAATACGCTTTTTGCGCGGCGAAGGAATGGCAATTTTATAAGTCAAGACGTTTTGCGCGCCGTCGAGATCGATTTCGTTCAGCAACGCGTAATAAATCGCCGCCATCACCAACCCGACTTTTTGGGATTTTCTATCGGCAGCGGGCAAGAGCGACATCGCCTCACGATAAGTCTCGCGGGCGCGTGAAACTTGAAAGCGCATCAGTTCGGCAAAATTATCCGTCGGCTTACACTGCATAATCACGCTTGCAGGTACGTCAAACCGCTGCATTTCCTCCATCGGCAGGTAAATCCGACCGTTGCGCGCATCCTCGCCGACATCGCGGATAATGTTTGTCAGTTGCAGCGCAAGCCCCATCTTATCGGCGTATTCCAGCGTTCGGTCGTCTGAAAAACCCAAAATCCGTGCAATCAGGCAGCCGACTACGCCTGCGACACGGTAGCAATACAGTTTCAACTCTTCAAAACTGCCGTAACGCGCCTGAAGCAAATCCATCTGCATCCCGTCGATTAAGGCTTCCAATTCATATTTCGGCAGCTTGAAGGTTTCCTTTATCTGCCGCAAAGCCTGATTAACCGGATGCTCCGGCATCATCCCGCCGAATACCTTGTCCAAATCGCCGCGCCACCAGTTCAGCGTTGCCTGAGCCACATTTGGATCGGAGCAGTCATCGACCACATCGTCCAATTCGCGGCAAAAAGCATACAAAACCGTTATCGCATCCCGCTTTTCCTGCGACAGGAAACGGAAGCCCGATAAAAAACTGGAGCGGCTTTCTTCTGCCTTTTGACGGCAATAATCAAGTCCTTGCACGGCGTGTCCTAAAAATTATCATAATAGTAAAATCGAATTTTATCGGATTTGGCGCAGTAGGGAAATTTCAGACGACCTTTATAAATAAACGCAATCCGATTATCGCAATTCCCTACCAAACCGCTCAACTATCCGCCCGAAATCTGTTAAAATACCGACCTATCCTAATAAATACAGCATCAAAAGGCACACAATCATGGCTCTTTTGCAGATTTCCGAACCCGGCATGTCCGCCGCTCCGCATCAACACCGCCTCGCCGTCGGCATCGACTTGGGTACGACCAACAGCCTGGTTGCCACCGTCCGCAGCGGCAGCCCGGTTTGTCTGACCGATATTGACGGGCGCACCACCCTGCCCTCCGTCGTCCGCTATGGCGAAGGCGACGCCGTCGAAGTCGGCAAAACCGCCCTTTCCGCCCAAAAAACCGACCCGCTGAACACAGTCAGTTCCGCCAAACGCCTTATCGGCCGCACGCTTGCCGACCTCGCGCAGGACGCGCAATACCTGCCCTACCGGTTCACGCCCAACGAGCGCGTGGTCGAGCTGAACACCCGCCAAGGTGCCAAAACGCCTATCGAAGTGTCGTCTGAAATCCTCAAAGCCCTCAAAGCGCGTGCCGAAGAAACATTGGGCGGCGATTTGGTCGGCGCCGTCATTACCGTTCCCGCCTATTTCGACGATGCACAACGCCAAGCCACCAAAGATGCCGCGCGTTTGGCGGGCTTAAACGTATTGCGCCTGCTCAACGAGCCGACCGCCGCTGCGATTGCCTACGGGCTGGACAACGCCTCGGAAGGCACGTTTGTCGTTTACGACTTGGGTGGCGGCACATTCGACGTATCCGTATTGCAACTGACCAAAGGGCTGTTTGAAGTCAAAGCCACCGGCGGCAACAGCGCATTGGGCGGCGACGATTTCGACCACCGCCTGTTCTGCCACCTGCTCGAACAAAACGACCTTTCCAAACTCAACGAGCGCGACAGCCAGCTTCTGCTTTCCCTTGTCCGCACCGCCAAAGAACAACTGACCGGCCAAACCGAAGCCGTCGTCGAAGCCACGCTTTCAGACGGCCGCAAAATCCATACCGTCATTACCCGCCAAGAGTTTCACCACCTGACGCAAAACTTGGTGCAAAAAACCATAGAGCCGGTCAAACAGGCCCTGAAAGACGCGGGCGTGACGAAAGCCGACATCAAAGGCGTGATTATGGTCGGCGGTTCCACCCGTATGCTGCACGTCCAACAAGCGGTCGCCACCTTCTTCGGACAAACCCCGCTGAACAACCTCAACCCCGACGAAGTTGTCGCGCTCGGCGCCGCCATACAGGCAAACGTCCTTGCCGGCAACAAAACCGACGGCGAATGGCTGCTGCTGGACGTTACCCCCTTGTCGCTCGGTTTGGAAACCTACGGCGGACTCGCCGAAAAAATCATCCCGCGCAATTCCACCATCCCCACCGCGCGCGCGCAGGATTTCACCACCTTCAAAGACGGCCAGACCGCCATGACGATACACGTCGTACAAGGCGAGCGCGAACTTGTCTCCGACTGCCGCAGCCTTGCCAAATTCACCCTGCGCGGCATTCCGCCCATGACCGCGGGCGCGGCGCGTATCCGCGTTACCTTCCAAGTGGACGCCGACGGCTTGCTGTCCGTTTCCGCCCAAGAACAAAGCACCGGCGTACAGGCGCAAATCGAAGTCAAACCTTCCTACGGCTTGGACGACGACACTATCACCCAAATGCTCAAAGATAGCATGAGCAACGCCGCCGAAGACATGGCGGCACGCGCCCGCGCCGAAGCCGTGGTAGAAGCCGAAAGCCTGACCGACGCCGTCAACGCCGCCCTTGAGTTGGATAGCGATTTGCTTGATGCCGAAGAGCTTGCACAAATCCAGCAAGACATCGCCGATTTGCAAGGTCGTCTGAAAGACGGCAACGCCGAAGACATCCGCGCCGCCGTCGCCAAACTCAGCCGCAGCACTGACAACTTCGCCGCCAAACGCATGAACCGCAACATCCAACGTGCGTTGACTGGGCAAAGTGTCGATAATATTTGATGGTTAACCGGTTTCAGACGACCCCGAAAGACACAAAGGTCGTCTGAAAATCTAATATCCAATCTGAAACGATTTCTTCTATGAGACTCTGGCACCAAACCCTCATTCCCCTGCTTCCCCGCGGCCAGCTTCTAGGGCAACACCGCGAATGCGCCGCACTTCGCGGAGCAGGCTGGGGCAGACCGCACGCGACGGTGAATTACGTTTTCACCCATTCGCCTGACAAACTCTATCAGTATCACGCGCTGATTATGGAAGAAATGGAAAAACGCGGCTACAAACCCGACCCGCTGTGGAAAGACCCGCTGTATCGCGGCAAAGCGGTTACCCCTTATCCCGCACACGATATCCAAGCTGCCGATTCGCCGATTTACCCCGAACACGATGATGCGTATCTGGACGAATGTCTGGAAAATTTAAAAAGCAAAGGTATCATGTTATAAATGGTTTCAGACGACCCCTTCATCGCAAAAGGTCGTCTTAAAACGACTGACAAACCCTACCCACTCATTACAAGAGACAATAAAAATGCCCAAAATCACCGTACTCCCACACGCCGTATTATGTCCCGAAGGCGCAGTCATCAAAGACGCCCCCGAAGGCAAAACCGTCCTTGACGTGCTGCTCGACCACGACATCGAAGTCGATCACGCCTGCGAAAAATCCTGCGCCTGTACCACCTGCCACGTCATCATCCGCAAAGGCTTCGACAGCTTGGAAGAGCCGACCGAATTGGAAGAAGACCTGCTCGACCAGGCATGGGGCTTGGAAGCCGACTCGCGCCTGAGCTGTCAGGCGGTTGTCGCCGACGAAGATTTGGTGGTCGAAATCCCCAAATACACCATCAACCACGCGCGCGAAGATCATTGATGCAAAGAGGTCGTCTGAAACGGATACAGCAATTTTCAGACGACCTCTGCCAAATTTTAACCAAACAAAAGGTCGTCTGAAAACTGCCTTACCGACCGTTTTCAGACGACCTTCCGTTAAAGCTTTATTAAACCGTTAAACCATTCAACCGTTATTTGGAGCGGGAAACAACAAATTTCAAGTGAGAAATCTTCATTGACGAAGCAGCTTGGGCAACCGGGTAACGTTCCACCTCGCCTTTAACATTGAGCATACTGAGGCTACTGCCGCGGCGGGTAATAATGCTCTTAGGTTCGGGCTTCGGCGCAGGCTCGTTTTGCGCAGCGGCTGCCACGGATTTCGGCGGCTCGGGTACATAGCCCGCCAAGCCGAAGCGTTTGATGATTTCGTTTGCGGCATCTGTATAACGCTGTTTCGCTTCTTCGTTTTCCACCACCATGTCGTCAAGCGCGACAGACAAGTCGTTGCCGCAGCCGACGATGCGTTCCGCAATGCGCGAATACACCATCCAGCGTTTCAAACGCAAAGCGCCCGCATCTTCGCCAGGCGCGGCGGCATCCAAAGCAATCATGCCATAACGCTTGCCATAACGCAGGCGCAGCGAAAGCCGATTCAGCCCTTCGCTCTCGTCCAGCATCTGATAAAGCTCGCGGATAAGCAGCAGCAAGCGGTCGAACACGCCCGCTTTGGCAAGATAATTGGGGTCATCGGAAGCGAGCGCGTAAATAAGTTTGGATAATTTGGCATTGAGTGTGTTATTCATCAATTTCCTCTTATTCATACTGTAATGGATTACTTTAAGAACCATTCCATATGATTTGGTTGCATGACAAAATGTAAATTTTTCTAAGTGAAAGTCAGCAAAATGTTTTAAGCGTCTGAAATGAAAATATTACATAGGAAAATACCATGTGCGATTTCGGAAGCATTTGGCATTGCAGACAAGCGCTTACCCAAGCCGCCTATTACCCTGTATGCCTCATCATTGCCTAAAACGGCTGAACAAAAGCCTGCCGCTCGGTTTATAGAAGCATTAAAATACTCCTACAACTGAAACCTGAATCGAAAATTCGGACAATCCAAAAGGAACGACATCATGAAATGGACAGACACCCAACGCATCGCCGAAGAACTCTACGACCTGCACGGCGACAGCATCGACCCTAAAACCGTTCGCTTCACCCAGTTGCGCGACCTGATTATGGCGTTGCCTGACTTCGACGACGATCCCGCACGCTGCGGCGAACGCATCCTCGAAGCCGTACAACAGGCATGGATTGAAGAGGCTGAGTGAAGCTGTATCGTTTGCAAGCTAAAGACAAAGACGTCGTCTGAAAAATTTTCAGACGACGTTTTAACGGGCTTCGTGCAAATTCAAATGCGAAATATTCCGTCGATGCCGCTGCTCAAGTGAAATACCGGACATTGAAAGTTATTTAATTTCAAAACATCCCCACATCTCTGAATAGGTATTTTCTTCTCAGCCTGTCCTCATATAAATAGGAACAGGTTCAACGGTACCTACATTAAAATAATTCATAAACTTTCTGAAAATTTTGAATTTGACTCATACACAAGGCAAATTTATCATACCAGCCTGAAAACGTTTAAAAAAGACAACCGAGGTACGCAGCAAATGAGTTACGCAAAAGAAATCAATGCGTTAAATAACAGCCTTTCCGATTTGAAAGGCGACATCAACGTTTCGTTCGAATTTTTCCCGCCGAAAAACGAGCAAATGGAAACCATGCTGTGGGACTCCATCCATCGCCTGCAAACCCTGCATCCAAAATTCGTCTCCGTAACCTACGGCGCAAACTCCGGCGAACGCGACCGTACGCACAGCATCGTCAAACGCATCCAACAGGAAACCGGCTTGGAAGCCGCGCCGCACCTGACCGGCATCGACGCCTCTCCCGACGAATTGCGCCAAATCGCCAGAGACTATTGGGACAGCGGCATCCGCCGTATCGTCGCCCTGCGCGGCGACGAGCCGCCCGGTTATGAGAAAAAACCGTTTTACGCCGAAGACTTGGTCAAACTCCTGCGCTCCGTCGCCGACTTCGACATCTCCGTAGCGGCATACCCCGAAGTGCATCCCGAAGCGAAATCCGCACAAGCCGACCTGATTAATCTGAAGCGCAAAATCGATGCAGGTGCAAACCATGTCATCACCCAATTCTTCTTCGACGTAGAACGCTACCTGCGCTTCCGCGACCGCTGTGTGATGTTGGGCATCGACGTCGAAATCGTTCCCGGCATCCTGCCTGTTACCAACTTCAAGCAACTCGGCAAAATGGCGCAAGTAACCAACGTCAAAATCCCGAAATGGCTGTCGCAAATGTATGAAGGCTTGGACGACGACCAAGGCACGCGCAATCTGGTGGCGGCAAGTATCGCCATCGACATGGTCAAAGTCCTGTCCCGCGAAGGCGTGAAAGATTTCCACTTCTACACGCTCAACCGCAGCGAGCTGACTTACGCCATCTGCCATATTTTAGGCGTGCGTCCTTAAAGCCGAAAACGGTTTCAGACGACCTCAGAGGTCGTCTGAAAAATAAAACGCCGCCCCATCCGCCCTATTCTGATTTACAATACCGACCGATTCGGATTGAACCGGTCCTTACAAAATCCAACTGGAGAGTTCAACATGACAACATTACATTTCTCAGGCTTCCCGCGTGTCGGCGCCTTCCGTGAATTGAAATTCGCCCAAGAAAAATACTGGCGCAAAGAAATCAGCGAACAAGAGCTGCTTGACGTTGCCAGAGACCTGCGCGAGAAAAACTGGAAACACCAAGCCGCCGCCAACGCCGATTACGTTGCCGTAGGCGATTTCACTTTCTACGACCACATCCTCGACCTGCAAGTCGCTACCGGCGCGATTCCTGCCCGTTTCGGCTTCGACAGCCAAAACCTGTCTTTGGAACAATTCTTCCAACTGGCTCGCGGCAACAAAGACCAATTCGCCATCGAAATGACTAAATGGTTCGACACCAACTATCACTATCTGGTGCCTGAATTCCACGCCGATACCGAATTTAAAGCGAACGCCAATCACTACGTTCAACAACTGAAAGAAGCCCAAGCCCTCGGCCTGAAAGCCAAACCAACCATCGTCGGCCCGCTGACCTTCCTGTGGGTAGGTAAAGAAAAAGGCGCAGTCGAATTCGACCGCCTGAGCCTGTTGCAAAAACTGCTGCCCGTTTACGTTGAAATCCTGAACGCTTTGGTTGAAGCCGGTGCTGAATGGATTCAAATCGACGAGCCTGCATTGGCTGTTGACCTGCCTAAAGAATGGGTAGAAGCCTACAAAGACGTTTACGCTACTTTGAGCAAAGTAAACGCCAAAATCCTGTTGAGCACTTACTTCGGTTCCGTTGCCGAACACGCCGCATTGCTGAAAGCACTGCCTGTTGACGGCCTGCATATCGACTTGGTACGCGCTCCCGAACAACTGGACGCGTTCGCCGACTACGACAAAGTTCTGTCTGCCGGCATTATCGATGGCCGCAACATCTGGCGCGCCAACCTGAATAAAGTTTTGGAAACTGTCGAGCCTCTGAAAGCCAAACTGGGCGACCGCTTGTGGATTTCCAGCTCTTGCTCGCTGTTGCACACCCCATTTGACTTGTCAGTTGAAGAAAAACTGAAAGCCAACAAACCCGACCTGTACTCTTGGTTGGCATTTACCCTGCAAAAAACCCAAGAATTGCGCGTTCTGAAAGCCGCATTGAACGAAGGTCGTGATTCCGTTGCCGAAGAACTCGCTGCCAGCCAAGCTGCCGCCGATTCACGCGCCAACAGCAGCGAAATCCACCGCGCAGACGTTGCCAAACGCCTGACCGACCTGCCTGCCAACGCAGACCAACGCAAATCACCGTTTGCCGACCGTATCAAAGCGCAACAAGCATGGTTGAACCTGCCTCTGCTGCCGACTACCAACATCGGTTCTTTCCCGCAAACTACCGAAATCCGTCAAGCACGCGCAGCCTTCAAAAAAGGCGAACTGTCTGCCGCCGATTACGAAGCCGCGATGAAAAAAGAAATCGCCTTGGTGGTTGAAGAGCAAGAAAAACTGGACTTGGACGTATTGGTACACGGCGAAGCCGAGCGTAACGACATGGTCGAATACTTCGGCGAATTGTTGAGCGGTTTCGCGTTCACCCAATACGGCTGGGTACAAAGCTACGGCTCACGCTGCGTTAAACCACCGATCATCTTCGGTGACGTAAGCCGTCCTGAAGCCATGACTGTCGCTTGGTCCACTTACGCACAAAGCCTGACCAAACGCCCGATGAAAGGCATGTTGACCGGCCCCGTAACCATCCTGCAATGGTCTTTCGTCCGCAATGACATCCCACGTTCTACCGTGTGCAAACAAATCGCACTGGCCCTGAACGACGAAGTATTGGATCTGGAAAAAGCAGGCATCAAAGTCATCCAAATCGACGAACCTGCCATCCGCGAAGGTCTGCCTTTGAAACGTGCCGATTGGGATGCCTACCTGAACTGGGCCGGCGAATCCTTCCGCCTGTCCTCTACCGGTTGCGAAGACAGCACACAAATCCACACCCATATGTGCTACTCTGAGTTCAACGACATCCTGCCCGCCATCGCAGCTATGGACGCCGATGTGATTACCATCGAGACTTCGCGTTCCGACATGGAACTCTTGACCGCGTTCGGCGAGTTCAAATACCCGAACGACATCGGTCCGGGCGTTTACGACATCCACAGCCCACGCGTACCGACGGAAGCCGAAGTAGAACACCTGTTGCGTAAAGCCATCGAAGTCGTACCGGTTGAACGCCTGTGGGTGAACCCTGACTGCGGTCTGAAAACACGTGGTTGGAAAGAAACTCTGGAACAACTCCAAGTGATGATGAACGTTACCCACAAACTGCGTGCCGAATTGGCAAAATAAGTTTGAACTAGCGTAGTCAAAAGGTCGTCTGAAAATTTTCAGACGACCTTTTTATATGGTTTAAAGAATCAAGAGAAAAACATAGTGGATTAACTTTGAAGCAATACGGCATTGCCTCACCTAAGCTTCAGAAAGATGATTCCCAATGATGAGACAACAGATGAATCAGCTTCGTACTGCTTACGCTACCCACAGTTTCATTGCCATGTCCTGTATTTAAAGTCATTCCATAAAAGATGTTATTTACAAACCCGCAAGTAAGCGGCGGATTTTTTCAACGGCAAGCTCGGTTTCCAAGCCGCATTCCGCCCCTTCCGTCCCTCCGCTGAGGCAGCGGATGTCGGTGATGCCGCAGAAGTGGGCGTATTGGATGCCCAGTTCGCGGGCGAGGACGGCTTCGGGCATTCCGGTCATGCCCAATACGTCCACACCGTCGCGGCGGTAACGTTGGATTTCGGCGCGGGTCGGCCAGCGCGGTCCTTGCAAGCAGCCGTAAACGGCTTGGGTGTATAAAGGCATTTGGTGCTGTTGCGCGTGTTCGACGATTTTTTCGCGCAGCCCGGCAGTGTAGGGTTCGAGAAAATCGGTGTGTACGACCGGTTCTTCCTGTCCTTCAAAAAAGGTGTCTTTACGACCGTAGGTGTAGTCGATCAAGTCGTCGGGCAGGACGAGTGCGCCGTTTTCAAAGCGGTCGTTGATGCTGATGACGGAGGAAACGGCGACGATGTATTCCGCGCCTATGGAATGCAACGCCCAGATGTTTGCGCGGTAGTTGATTTCGTGCGGCGCGACGGTATGGCCGAAGCCGTGCCGCGCGAGGAAGATGATGTCCTGACTGCCCAGTTTGCCGCTTAAGACAGGGCTGCTGGTTAGTCCGTAGGGGGTGCGGACGATTTTGCGGTCGGTGATGCTCAGTTCGGGCAGCTTAGTCAGGCTGCTGCCGCCGATGATGGCTAACATATGGTCCTTTGTGTAAGTGATTTTAGGGATTGAGTGTCGGAAAGAAAAAGGTTTGCAAAACAGCCATGAAAATGGAAAACAGGATTAATACCTTCATTTTTTCTGGAAAGCTGTATCCGTCATCTACGGGAAGCACTTCCCATATCAACATCGACAGGAAACCAGATATAAACCAAAGTGCAAAATTGTTCAACATGGCTGTCGAAGAAAGGCAGGGAGATCGTCTGAAAACCCATATCTGATTTCAGACGACCTTTTTGTCCTTTTACTTGTGTTTGTAAAAACGGCTGTGAAAATAAGCATTCACACCTTCGCGCAGCAAGACTAAGGTTACGGCGGCAAGCGGCAGACCGGCGAGCATGCCGACGAAGCCCATGAGTTGTCCGAAAGCCATCAATGAGAAAATCACCCAGAACGGCGACAGGCCGATGCGGTCGCCGACGATTTTTGGGGTAACGATAAAACTCTCGAGGAATTGTCCGATAGCGAACACTACCCACACCATAATCAGACCGTTCCATGTGCCAAATTGCAGCAAAGCGGCGACGGTTGCCAGCAAAAGTCCGGTAAACGCGCCCAAATACGGGATAAACACCAAAATACCGGCAATCATACCGATAGCGAAACCGGAATCCAGTCCGACCAGCATCAGCCCGACCCCGTACACCAGCCCCATAATCAGCATCACCATCAACTGCCCGCGCAGGAACTCGCCCAAAATTTCATCCATATTGCTGGTGATACGCGTATAAGTGTCGATAAAGCGGCGCGGAACCAACGCGCTGATGCCGTAAGACCAGCGTTTCCAGTCCAAAAGGAAATAATACAGCAAGAGCGGCAACAGTATCAGGTTGCTCATGCCGCTGATGACGTTGCCGCTTTGGCGCATCAGCGTCGGCATCCAAGCCTTGAGCGTGTTGCTCAATTCGCCCGTATGCGACTGCAACCATTTGACTACCGAATCCTGATCGATATGCACATAATTGCCCGCCACATGATTCAGCCAAGGCAGCAGCCTGTTTTGCGTAAAATCGACAATTTGGGGAATGCGGCTGACCATATTGTTAAACTGGTTGATCAGCATAGGCACAATAATCAGCATCAGCGACAGCAGCAACAGCAAAGCGAATACCATCACCATCATGGACGCGGGACCGCGTTTAATCTTTTTCTTCTGCAACCATTCCACCAGCGGATTCAACACATAAGCCAACACCGCCGCCACAATAAACGGCGTCAGGATGTCGCCCAGCGCGTACAGCAGCCAGACAAAAGCCGCAATCACGCAGCCCATAATGATCCACGGCTTCATGCCGCGCGTTTTTTTCTGATACATAAAACCTTTCCATGTGTGTTTCAGCGGGAGCCGCCGCAATCGTTTTCAGACGACCCCTGACCGTCCAGTATAACAGAATAAACGGGGTCGTCTGAAACCTCAGATTGTTTACAAAATCACCGAAAAATCCAAGCCCGCGCCTGCAAAATAAGGTAAAATACGCCCCATCGTTTTTCCGTCCCAATCACGATAAGGAACCCATTCATGAGCACTCCACTCAGCTACCGCGACGCAGGCGTCGATATTGACGCAGGCGACCAACTGGTCGAAAACATCAAACCTTTTGCCAAACGCACCATGCGTCCCGAAGTGTTGGGTGATTTGGGCGGCTTCGGCGCATTGGTCGAAATCAGCAAAAAATACAAAAATCCCGTCCTCGTCAGCGGCACCGACGGTGTGGGCACCAAGCTCAAACTCGCCTTCGATTGGGACAAACACGACACCGTCGGCATCGACCTCGTCGCCATGAGCGTCAACGATATTTTGGTTCAAGGCGCAGAACCTTTGTTCTTCCTCGACTATTTCGCCTGCGGCAAACTCGACGTCGCCCGCGCTACCGACGTGATTAAAGGCATCGCCCAAGGCTGCGAAGAATCCGGCTGCGCCCTTATCGGCGGCGAAACCGCCGAAATGCCCGGTATGTATCCCGAAGGCGAATACGACTTGGCAGGCTTCGCCGTCGGCGTGGTTGAAAAAGAGCGCGTTATCAACGGCCGAAGCATCAAAGCAGGCGACATCGTGTTGGGTCTGGCTTCCAACGGCGCACATTCCAACGGCTACTCCCTCGTCCGCAAAATCATCGCCCGCGACAATCCCGATTTGGATGCCGAGTTCGACAACGGCAAAACCCTGCGCGAAACCATCATCGCCCCGACCCGCCTGTATGTGAAACCCATCCTCGCCGCTTTGGAAAAATTCACTATTAAAGGCATGGCGCACATCACTGGCGGCGGCATCACTGAAAACGTGCCGCGCATCCTGCCTGAAAACACCGTCGCCCAAATCGATGCCAAAGCATGGGAATTGCCCAAGCTGTTCCAATGGCTGCAACAGGCAGGCAATGTGGAAACGCAAGAAATGTACCGCACCTTCAACTGCGGCATCGGCATGGTGGTCGTAATTGCCGAAGAAGATGCCGACGCGGTGCAGGCATTCTTAACCGAACAGGGCGAAACGGTTTACCGTTTGGGTAAAATCCGCGAACGCAATGGCGACGAGCATCAAACCCAAGTGGCTTAAATCGAAAGCCTGAATCTAAATAAAAGGTCGTCTGAAACAGCCAAACCATCTGTTTCAGACGACCTTTTAAATTTTGTAACCCATTAATTGCAATATTTGGCAACATCTCCTTGATACCGCTTGACCAAATCATCACGATTAGCGACGCGCGCGCTTTCGGCAGACTGTTGGTTCATTCGTGCGATACGGCAGTTGTCTTCTTTGTTCTTACGGTTTTCTTCCTCAATTTTTTTATTTTGCTCCTCGATCAGTTTATTCTTAGCCAACATCCGCTCATTTAATTTAGCCTGTTGCTCTGCCAGCGTACCTTCGTCCGCAGCTTCGGACTTGGGTTTGACTGCCGCCTTGACGCTGTGCGTACGGATATTCATTACATTGGAGCGGTCAAGCTTGAGCCGGTTCGGCGTATCGGAATAGCTGTTCCCCTTGCCATTTTTCCACGTATAGACACTGTCTGCCGCCAATGCGACGGAAGAACACAAAACTGCTGCCGCTAATACGGATAATGCAGAAAGTTTCATTTTCATTAAAATTCCCCTATTCAAATGATGAGCGATTAATTTGAAATGACAATATTGTACTTGATTTTAAATAATATGTCATAACAAGAATATGTCATAACAAGACGATTACTGTGTATCAAAAGCAAAAAAAATCGCCCCTTTAAACATTTAAGGGGCGCAAAAGGAACACAAACCACTACCAAAACTGTTACAAGGCAAATCCTCCTGATTTTAATTGATGGGTTGCCGGATAAAGTGCTTTCATCAAATCATGCGGTGAAAGCGATAAATCTCTGCTGCCTGTCGTCAGACGACCTTGCTTTGGGGTCAGCTCAAGCAGGCAAGTATCTTTAGCCTGGATAAACTTATTTTTCGTCTGCCGCAACCGGCGTTGTAAAGCGGAAACAACTTTTTCATATAAGCTGTCTTTTTTCTGTACTTCCCGGGTATTTGCCACCCAGCTCAGACGAATATCGCTGGATTCGTCTTCAATCAGCAAAATGCCCGCTTCTAATTGCTCTGCCTTATTCATACAAGGCAGCCAAACATAATAACGTCCGTCCAGCGTAATATAGAAAACATCATGAACTTCACAATCGTTGCAACATTGGGTTGCCAAAAGCGAGCGGATGGTTTGTTGATGCAGTCTCAGAATATCAAGGGAGACTTGCTTGAAAATACTTTCCGGCATTTCATTCTCCTTTCGTTCTGTTGCGCTGTTGTTTCGTTTCGATGAGTTGAATTATACGAGTATTTTTTAATTTTGCAAATGATAATTGTTACTATTTTATAAAATAGAAATAACACAATGATTTAAAAAGAAATTAATTTTTTAAAAGTTGAGTACTTTACTCAGGATTTAGTATCTATCAGCCTTTTGAAAGACAAACTGCTTTAGCTCGTCTGAAAATTGTCAGCAATTTCTACCTTTTCGTAACCATAAGACTGCTCATGCCCCACTTGTCTAAAATATTTGCCATCACCTAAACAACATCCCAATAAGGATACAAAGCAACTCCACTCTATACTTTCACCCCCTCCTTGAGTATGATACGAAACATTTTTTCATTCAGTCAGTCATTGGAGCATTTGATGAGACGCCAGATTATCCTTGATACCGAAACCACCGGCCTTTACGCCGAAAACGGCGACCGCTTGGTCGAGTTTGCAGGACTGGAAATGGTCAACCGCCAAATGACCGGAAGCTTCCTGCATCTTTATGTCCATCCCGAGCGCGATATGCCTGAAGAAGCCGCACGCGTACACGGGCTGACGATTGACGTTTTGGAAGAGAAAAACGCTCCGCCGTTTGCAAAGGTCGGACAGGAAATCAGCGAATTTATCCGTGGAGCGGAATTGATTATCCACAATGCAAAATTCGACGTAGGCTTCTTAAATATGGAATTCCGCCGTATGGGTCTGCCCTCCGTTGAAGAGCTTGGCTGCGAGATTACGGATACGCTGGCAATGGCGCGTGAAATGTTTCCTGGGCAAAAAGCCAGCCTGGATGCCTTGTGCAACCGCCTCTCCATCGATAAAAGCAAACGCGTACTGCATGGTGCTTTAATCGACTGCGAACTTTTAGGCGAAGTTTATTTGGCGATGACGCGCCAACAATTCGACTTAATGGGTGGAGAAGGTGAAGAAGAAACAAAAGAAGACAAACCTGTCATCATCGCCGAAACAAAACGTTCGTCGCGCTTAAAAATCATCAAAGCCAATTCTGAAGAGCTTGCAGAACACGAAAAATATCTCGACGCGCTAGGAGAAGCCTGCATATGGAGACGGACAGCCGCGGGAGAGAATGTATGAACAGACAGCACATCGCCCTGATTCCCGCCGCAGGGGTCGGCACTCGCTTCGGTGCAGGCAAACCCAAACAATATATCCGGATACACGGCAAAACCGTCTTAGAGCATACGGTTGCCATTTTTACACAGCATCCGCTTATCGACTTGGTCGCCATTGTTGTCTCACCTGATGATCCTTTTATTAATCATCTTCAGACGACCTCTGATAAGACAGTGATTTTCAACGTCGGAGGCAATACCCGGGCAGAAACCGTCCGTAATGGTGTGCAAACACTGATAGAAAAGAAGTTGGCGGATAACCACGATAATATTTTGGTTCACGATGCCGCCCGCTGCTGCCTGCCCCACGATGCCCTGTCACGCCTGATTCAGGAAGCCGGAACAAAAGCAGAAGGCGGCATTTTGGCCATTCCCGCAGCCGACACCATCAAACGTTCCGATACCGACGGACAAATCCTGGAAACCGTACCCCGTACAGACTTATGGCAGGCACAGACACCGCAACTTTTTCAAGCCGGATTATTGAATCGCGCCCTATCCGCCTCCGACTTAAACGGTATTACCGATGAAGCCTCTGCCGTAGAACAACTGGGCATAAGGCCTCTACTGGTACAGGGGGATATCCGCAATCTCAAATTAACCCTCCCTCAGGACGAATTTATTATACGGCTGCTTTTGAATACTTGAATAACCTCGACAAAAAGGTCGTCTGAAAACCAGAATTTGGATTTTCAGACGACCTTTTTTCGGTAAGCAGTAAAGCAACGCTAGCAGGACCTCGAATAGTTTTGCTTCATTTCAAACAATGGGCCAACCAAATGCCCGCTGCCGTCAATATAAACGAACCGCCGACATGGAGGCATACGGATAATGCAGCAGCTACCCACCGCCCCTCCTGCATCATAGCCACAGTCTCAAGGGAAAAAGAGGACAATGTGGTCAGACTGCCTAAGAAACCGGTAATCAACAGCAAACGCCATTGAGGATCTGCGACCCATTCGGCACAAAATCCGATAAGCAAAGCCCCTATCCAGTTTGCGGCCAGCGTCCCCCAGCCCAAAATCGGTGCAGCGGGAAGCAGCAAACCAAATATCCAACGCAATACTGCGCCGACAACCGCCCCTAGGGCAACCGGAAAAATATTTAAGAAGTTCATAATCAAATTAAAGACAAACTGAAATTACCGTACGCAAGGTCGTCTGAAAATAAAAATACTGATTTCTCCAAGCTTTAACAGACATACTTGCTTAGATTGCAACCAAAGTTCAAATCGCTCTTACCAAAGGTAACGATAAAACTGAAATAAACGATGAGTGTTATAATAAGCAAATCGACACACCCGACAGGTCGTCTGAAAAGGAGTAATCGACATGCCCCGACGCGTCTTTATCGTACACGGTTTTGAAGGCAATCCGCACGGCAACTGGTTTGACTGGCTCTCGGCACAAGTCCGCGCCGCAGGCTTCCAAGCTGACTCGCTGGCGATGCCCAATCCCGAACGGCCGACCGTTTCTTCTTGGCAGTTCGCCCTCGACCAACACATCGGCAAACCCGACGAAAGCACCTTCTTAGTCGGACACAGCCTAGGCTGCATCACCCTTCTGCACTTCCTCAGCCGTCAGCAGCCCGAAAAAATCGGCGGCTTAGTACTGGCGGCAGGATTCGCTGACCCACTGCCCCCTCTGCCCGTCCTTGATGCCTACATAAAAGGGGCCGCGCCCGAATTCGACATCCTGCGCAAAATCCAAATGCCTAAACACTGCATTGTCTCCGACAACGACACCCACGTTCCGCCCGAATTGACCTTGAGTATGGCGGAAAAACTCAAAAGCCCCGTTACCCACATCGCCAAAGGCGGACACCTGATGGCATCCGACGGCTTCACAGAACTGCCGCAAGCTTGGGAAGTATTGAAACCGATGCTTACGGGCTAGAATATCAGCCGTCAAGCACTTCAAATTTCACATTACAGGGCATCTGCCCGCAAAAAAACGAATCGACATTCTATCACCTGCAATACCTGAATCCCGAATCCATCATGTCCGTCAACCATTACGAAAATTTCCCCGTCGGCTCGCTTGTCATGCCGCGCCGCCTGCGCAAGCCTACCCATGCCGTTTACGCTTTTGCGCGCACTGCGGACGACCTCGCCGATGAAGGCAATGCCGAGGCCGATGAACGCTTGCGCGCTTTGGACGAACTCAAATCCGAACTCGACCGCATACAGCGTGGCGAAACGCCGCTGACCCCGCTAATGCAACGTTTGCAACGTGAAGCCATCGCGCCTTTCAAGCTGCCACTGCAGCCGTTTTACGATCTTTTGTCCGCATTCAGTCAAGATGTTGTCAAAACCCGTTATCAGGATTTTGGCGACCTGATCGATTACTGCCGCCGTTCCGCCAATCCGGTCGGGCGCATTATGCTGCACCTGTACGGACAAACCGACGAAGTCAGCATCGCCCAAAGCGATGGCATCTGTACCGCGTTGCAACTCATCAACTTTTGGCAGGACGTTGCCGTCGATTGGCAGAAAGGCCGTGTTTATATCCCGCAGGACGACTTGCAAAAATTTAACGTCAGCGAAGCGCAAATCGCCGAAGGTAAAGCAGATTTTGCGTTCCAAAGACTGATGGCGTATGAATGCAACCGCGCGTTCCAAATGCTCAAAGGCGGTTCGCCCTTGGGTAAAACGCTGAAAGGCCGTTTGGGATTTGAATTGCGGATGATTATTGTCGGCGGACAACTGATTTTGCAGAAACTGGACGGCTGCAAATACGATATGTTTACACAACGCCCTATTTTGGATAAAAAAGATTGGCTGATTATTTTGAAACGGGCATTCTTGAAGAAATAAACCGGCCGGCGCAAAAGGTCGCCTGAAAACTCAGCTTCAAGGCTGTTTTCAGACGACCTCATCACAGCCCTCTCATCAAATGTATCTTGAAAAATAGTTACCTTATCCTCGTTTGTAGTGAGAATACATCGCCAACCTAATCAATAATTTCAAATCGTAAAAATTATTCTCTTTGAACTTGGCAAGGCAACGTCCTACTTGTTAAACCCGCCATAAACTCATTTACTTGGATATACATAAATCAAACGTTGTCTGAAAGCCTGACGGTTTTCAGACAACGTTTAATATATGATCTATTGAAACGCCGACATTCGGCTTAAGCCACTGCCTGCCGCCATTGCGCCAAAAGCTGCTTCAATACATCAGGCTGATCGTGTCCGTTGCGGATAGCGGCTTCCAACCATTTACACGCTTCATCTGCATCATGCGCTATGCCCGTTCCGTTAAAATAAAGGCAGGCAAGATTGTATTGCGCCATTGCATCATGGTTTAGTGCCGCTTTTTCGAACCATTCTGCCGCCTTGGCATAATTCTGTGCCGTACCGTGTCCGTTGTAATACATCATGCCCAAATTGGTCTGCGCCTTCCCATGACCCAATAAAGCCGAACGTTCATACAGCCTCAACGCTTCCGAATGATCGGGATGGCGGTTCAAACCATAATGCGCGGCAAACGCCTGCTGATAAAGTTGCTCTGCTTCCTGCTTCTTCAAAGCTTTTTCTTTTGCTTCAGCATATTCCTCAGACTTATTGCCCAAGGCAATATCGGCAAGTAGTTTCTGATGTGCCTGCATATTTCCTTTATCCGCTGCCTGACGGTAATAGCGCCGTGCCTTCATAGGGTCGGGAAGCACACCCAGACCATAACGGTAAATATCGCCCAAAATCCTTAAGGCTTCGGAATGCTGCTGTGCAGCCGCTTTTTCCGCATACACATGAGCCTTGCCGGTATTGCGTTCCACCCATTTTCCCAAGAGGTAAATTTCTGCCAATCTTACCTGTGCGTCGCTGCTGCCTCCTCTTGCCGCAGCCTTCAAACGGTGTATGGCCTCTTGCGGATCAGTTTCCAGCAGTAAATCTGCCAACATGGTTTGTGCGGCAGCAATCCCGCTATCAGCCGCATGGCGCAGATGAACGACGGCAAGCTGCTTGTTCGGGTCGGTTCCCTGTCCTAATTTATATTGCAGTCCCAGCTGCCAATGTGCTGCAGGAAAATCCTGCTCCGCAGCTTGTCGGTAAAACAAATGTGCCTGAGCAAAATCGGGAGGTGAGGCATATTGATGGTGTTGCGCTAAAAAGTATAATGCCTGCGGATGATGCTGAGCGGCAGCCATGTACGCCCATTGCAACGCCTCTTCATGCCGCCCATCGTCATGCAAACTCCGCATCAGTTTAAGCTGGGCATGAATGATACCTTCTTCAGCCAGCTCCTTGTACGCCGCCATCAATGTATTGAAAGGCATGCCTTGTGATTCTTGAATCTGGAGCAGATTGTATCGAGCATAAGGATGCCCGCTTCCCGCAGCCTGCTGCATCAGTCTGATACCTGCCTGCCTATCCGCCGAGATCCCTAAGCCCTGCAACAGACAGCCTGCAAGTTGAAATGCGGATTCCGCATGCCCTGCTTGCGCAGCCTGACGCAACAAAGGAACGGCTGCTTCAAAATCAGGAGGTGTCCTAGTCAAATGTGAAATTGCTTCCCTGTAAAATGTGTCAGCGGTATTCATTTTTATAATCCGATTTGTCTAAAATGCGCCGGATAATTAATTTTTCTTGTTTTATGCTATACAAGCCAACCGGCGGCCAAGTCGCGCAAGTTTATCAGAATTTCGCCTTCTTGTTTATTCTATTATAATAATCATCTTATTATCAGATATATAATACAGTGAAGTGTCGTCTGAAAAAGACGGTAAACTCGTTTATAATACGATTTTTCTTTCAGGCCGTTTTAACCATGAAAAAGGTTGAAAAAAACGTATTGGTGCTGCACAGCGCAAAACAGATGTTCGACTTGGTCGATAAAGTTGAGGACTATCCAAACTTTCTCCCCTGGTACAGTAAAACCGAGGTCATAGAGCGTAAAGATAAGGAACTCAAAGCACGGCTGTTCATGGACTATATGGGTGTGCGTCAATCTTTTGCGACACACAACCACAACATTCCCGGCTCGGAAATCCGTATGGACTTGCTGGAAGGCCCTTTTAAAACCTTACGCGGTACATGGAAGTTTATCGATTTGGGCGGAGATATGTGTAAAATCGAATTTCGTTTGGAATATGATTTTTCCAATATGCTGCTTTCTACCGTCATTTCCCCCGTATTCAACCACCTTTCCGGTACGCTGGTCGACGCATTCGTCAAAGAGGCAGACAGACGCTATGCTTGAAATCGAAATTGTTTACGGAACGGCTGAAAAGCAGATATTACGCTCAATCCGCATTGAGCAAGGAGCAACCGCAAGGACAGCTGTGCTTCAAAGCGGCTTGGATAAAGATTTTCCTGAATTGGATTTGAATGCGGCCCCTCTGGGTATCTTTGGAAAAAGAGTCAAAGACGACGTTTTGTTGCGCGACCGAGACCGTATCGAGATATACCGCCCTTTACTGATTGACCCGAAAGAAGCAAGACGCACACGGGTCGGTAAAACCCAATAAAATGCTTGAAAAGGTCGTCTGAAAACCTGTTGCTGTTTTCAGACGACCTCTCTTTGAGGAAACACAATGTCAAATAAAATCAAAATGATTGTAGGACTGGGAAACCCCGGTGCGGAATACGAACAAACGCGCCACAATGCCGGATTCTGGTTTATCGACGAATTGGCATGGCAATATAAAGCCACTTTAAAAGAAGAAAAAAAATTCTTCGGCTCAGTAGCCCGCATCAGCATATCCGGCTCAGACTTATGGCTTTTAAAACCGGCAACATTTATGAACCGCTCCGGTCAAGCAGTAGCCGCGCTGGCACAATTCTATAAAATCAAGCCCGAAGAAATACTGGTCGTCCATGACGAACTGGATATTCCGTGCGGTAGGATAAAATTTAAATTGGGTGGGGGAAACGGCGGTCATAACGGCTTAAAAGACATTCAGGCACGCTTGGGAACGCCTGATTTTTACCGCCTGCGCTTGGGTATCGATCATCCGGGAGACCGAAATCTGGTTGTCGGCTATGTCCTGAATAAACCCAGCCCGGAACACAGGCAGCAAATTGATGAAGCCATCAATAAATCATTAAAAGCCGTTCCCATGCTGTTAGCCGGAGAATGGGAAGAAGCCGTACGTTTTTTACACAGCAAATAAATTTCAGACGACCTTTGGGAGCAAACAATGAATGAGCTTCTAGAATTAATTCAAACAGAATCTGTCGGAACGGTAGAAGAAACACTGGACTTTTTCTTATACGAATGCAGCTTGGACGAAGCACCGACCATTGAAGAAGTCAAACTATGGCGTGATGAACTGGACAAACGGGGGGATAAATTTATCCGTTTGTCCGCCATCTGCCAAAAATGGCTGGATGAGGAAACACAATGAAACTGCCTTTGAATAAGTTTACCTTGTTAGCAGCAGCTTGGTTTGCAGCAAGTATTTACGCATTACTTTTCAAAGAGTCCGGCAATGCGCCCCCTCCCTTTCCCAATTTCGACAAGGTTGCCCATTTCATTACGTTCTTTGCACAAACATGGTTAATAGCCAAAATCTTTTTAGCCGAGCAAAAACACGTGCCTTATAAAAAACTATTGATATTCGCCTTATTGTTTGCCTTCTTTAGCGAATGGGCTCAAGCAACGTTTACAACGACAAGGGAAGGCTCACTTGGAGACGGAATAGCAGATATGCTTGGCACAATGGCTGCCTTATGGTTTGCCAAAAAGGTAGAGACTGCAAAATTACAGAATCAAAAGCCTATCTGATGCCATATTCGAATACTGAAAACTTCTTAGGCAGTCTATAAAATAAAAAACCGATTCCCCATATGGAATCGGTTTTTTACAAGGGAAAATTACAGGGCATCTTTCAATGCTTTACCGGCACGGAATTTAGGAGTTTTAGCAGCAGCGATGGTCAGAGGCTCGCCGGTTTTAGGGTTGCGGCCTTGACGTTCTGCGCGTTCGCCAACGTAGAAAGTACCGAAACCGACCAGAGTTACGGTGTCGCCTTTTTTCAGAGCGTTGGTTACAGCATTGGTAGTGGCATCCAGAGCTTTTTGGGCGGCAGCTTTAGAAATGCCGGCTTCTTGAGCAATTGCTTCGATCAATTCAGACTTATTCACAATCAGTCCCTTCCTATCGTTGAAAATAATGAAATGCCCGAATACTCGGGGCTTCGTACTTTTGAGTACATTTGCGCTTTATAGCAATTCTGAAAATACCGTGTCAAGCAAAAAATGCGGAATTGCCCTATTTTACAGGCTTTCAAGGCAAACCCGCATCTTTTGCAACACATTTTTTACAAAATCAGTGTTTGGTCGCTTTCGCCCTTGACTTAGGCTTGGAGGCTTCAACCTGCGCCTCTTCGGTACTTAAAGGCGCAACCCAAGGTGTCGGCTGGCTTTCCAAGCCCAAAGCGAGGACTTCGTCTATCCATTTGACCGGATGGATGGTCAGGCCGGTTTTCACGTTTTCAGGGATTTCTTCCAAGTCTTTGACGTTGTCTTTCGGAATCAGGACGTGTTTGATGCCGCCGCGCAAGGCAGCCAACAGTTTTTCCTTCAAACCGCCGATTGGCAAAACTTCGCCGCGCAGGGTGATTTCGCCTGTCATTGCCACATCGGCGCGCACCGGAATTTTGGTAAAGGCAGACACCATCGCCAAAATCATGGCGATACCTGCGCTCGGGCCGTCTTTCGGCGTTGCACCTTCGGGAACGTGAACATGGATGTCTTTTTTCTCGTAAAAATCAGGAGCCAAACCCACTGATTCTGCACGGGAACGGACAACAGACCATGCCGCGGACACAGATTCCTTCATCACGTCGCCCAACTGGCCGGTACACTGGATCACGCCCTTGCCCGGCAACGCCACGGCTTCGACAGTCAGCAATTCGCCGCCGACTTCCGTCCACGCCAAACCGGTAACCTGTCCGATACGGTTTTCACTTTCGGCAACGCCGTAATCGAAGCGGCGCACGCCCAAGTAGTCATGCAGGTTTTTCTCATTGACTTTAACCGCCTTAGGCTTGGCTTTGCTGGTTTTTTTGGTTTCAGACGACCTCTTCTTATCTTCGTTCAAGGTAATCTGCATCACCACCTTGCGGCAGATTTTAGCAATCTCGCGATCGAGCGAACGCACACCGGCTTCACGGGTGTAATAACGGATGATATCGCGTACCGCACTTTCTTCGACGACCAATTCGCCTTCTTTCACGCCGTTGCGTTTCATTTGTTTCGGCACGAGATACTGCATGGCGATATTGATTTTCTCGTCTTCGGTATAGCCGGACAAACGGATGATTTCCATACGATCGAGCAACGGAGTCGGGATGTTCAAGCTATTAGATGTGGCAATAAACATCACATCGCTCAAGTCGTAATCCACTTCCGCATAATGATCGGCAAACTTGTTGTTTTGCTCAGGATCGAGCACCTCAAGCAACGCGCTGGCGGGATCGCCTCGGAAGTCGCTGCCCAATTTGTCGATTTCGTCGAGCAGGAACAGCGGATTCTTCACGCCTGCTTTAGCCATGTTTTGCAGGATTTTGCCGGGCATAGAGCCGATATAGGTACGGCGGTGGCCGCGGATTTCGCTTTCGTCGCGCACGCCGCCCAAAGCCATGCGGACGTATTGGCGGCCTGTTGCTTTGGCAATGGATTCGCCCAAAGAGGTTTTACCCACCCCCGGAGGACCGACCAAACACAGAATCGGACCTTTGAGTTTGTCCATACGTTTTTGGACGGCGAGGTATTCCAAAATCCGTTCTTTGACTTTTTCCAAGCCATAGTGGTCGGCGTTCAACACCAAATCGGCTTTGGCGATGTCTTTGCTGACACGGGATTTTTTCTTCCACGGCAGCTCAAGCAAAGTATCGATGTAGTTGCGTACCACGGTGGATTCCGCAGACATAGGTGGCATCATTTTGAGTTTTTTCAGTTCAGACAGACATTTCTCTTCGGCTTCTTTGGTCATGCCCGCTTCTTTGATTTTTGCTTCCAACGCATCCAATTCGCCGCGTTCGTCTTCTTCGCCCAATTCTTTCTGAATCGCTTTCACTTGCTCGTTCAGATAATACTCGCGCTGGGATTTTTCCATCTGGCGTTTGACGCGGCCGCGGATGCGTTTTTCGACCTGCATGATGTCCAGTTCGGATTCCAACTGGGCAAGCAGAAACTCCATACGGCCGATAATGCCGAAGGTTTCCAAAATCTGCTGACGCTGCTCCAGTTTCAACTGCAAATGCGCCGCAATCGTGTCCACCAAACGGCTGTTATCATCGATACCGTTGATGGTATTGATGATTTCGGCAGGGATTTTTTTATTTAACTTGGCGTATTGGTCAAACTGGGTAAGCAGCGTGCGACGAATGGCTTCAATATCGGGATTGTCCGCATCCGCATAGTCGTTGACAGCTTCAACATGTGACAGGAACAACCCGCCGCTCTCTTCAATGGTCAACACCCTGCCGCGCCGGATACCTTCGACCAACACTTTTACCGTGCCGTCAGGCAGCTTCAACACCTGCAAAACCTGCGCGACCGTACCCGTACGGTGCAAATCGGACGCAGTCGGATCTTCGGTGTTCGGGTCGATTTGCGCCAGCAAAAATACCGGATCGTCATTCGCCATTGCCGCTTCCAATGCCGCAATGGATTTCGGGCGGCCCACAAACAGCGGCAACACCATGTGCGGATAAACGACGACATCGCGTAAAGGCAAGGTTGCCAGTGCGCTGTATTCCTCAAAATGTTTTTCTTTTGTCGGCATATTGTTCTCTACTTGGTAATAAATTCGGAATGTGGCCTAAATTGGGATGGAAAAGCGTATTTCAAGACTTGAAAAAGCCGATGTACGCTTCTATTTTTATCGGCAACTTTTTGCGATAAAATACACGCCGTTCGAGGTCGTCTGAAAGGCTGGAACTTTTCAGACGACCTCTCGGCATACAGCACATCAGGAGTCAGCCATGACCGACCAAACCTCACTCATCGAATTCCCCTGCCAATTCCCCATCAAAGTCATGGGCAACGCGCATCCCGAATTTGAAAAAAATATCTTGGAAACCGTCCGCCAGCACGCGCCCGATACCGAACCCCACCACATCACCACCCGCCAGAGCAGCAAGGGCAACTATACCGGCGCAACCGTCAAAGTAAACGTCGAAAGCAAAGAGCAACTGGACAAAATCTACCGCGCCCTGACCGATCACGAAATGGTGAAAGTGGTGTACTGATATGAAAATCGTGCATAAAGGCTTGGTCGAGTACCAACCGACTTTCGAAGCCATGAAAGCGTTCAACGCAGCCCGCGACGAACATACCGAAGACGAATTATGGGTGGTCGAACATCCGCCCGTCTTCACGCAAGGGCTGGCAGGCAAACCGGAACACCTCCTGATCCGCGACGACATACCCGTCGTGCAAATCGACCGAGGCGGACAAATCACCTACCACGGTCCCGGTCAGTTGGTCATCTACACCATGATCAACTTCAAACGCCGCAAAACCAGCGTCCGCAACATCGTCTCCGCACTTGAAAACAGCATTATCGCCACGTTGGCGGAATACGGCATCGAAGCGGCGGCAGACCCGAAACGCCCCGGCGTTTATGTCGGCGAGCGCAAAATCGCCTCACTCGGCTTGCGTATCAAAGACGGCTCCGTCTATCACGGTCTGGCATTAAACGTAAACATGGACCTAAGCCCGTTTACCCACATCAACCCCTGCGGCTATGCCGGCATGGAAATGACCCAAATCGCGGATTTTGTCCAACCCTGTCCCACTTTGGACGAAGTTGCACAAAAACTGACCGCACACCTCGAGACACAACTCACACCGAAAGCGAACAATTAATGAGCGAAATCAAAGTTGACGATCCCAAACGCGGCGTCAAACTCAAAGGCGCGGACAAAACCGCCCGCATCCCCATCAAAGTCGTCCCCCTTCAGGAAAAACTGAAAAAGCCCGAATGGATACGCGCTAAATTGCCGTCACGCAAATTCTTTGAAATCAAAGACATTTTGCGTGAGCAAAAAATGCACACCGTTTGTGAAGAAGCCTCCTGCCCGAACATCGGCGAATGTTTCAGCAAAGGCACAGCAACCTTCATGATTATGGGCGACATTTGTACCCGCCGCTGCCCGTTCTGCGACGTGGGACACGGCCGCCCGAATATGCTTGACCCCGACGAACCGAAAAACCTCGCAGAATCCGTCAAAGCCATGAACCTGCGTTACGTCGTCATCACTTCGGTTGACCGCGACGACCTGCGCGACGGCGGCGCTCAACATTTCGCCGACTGCATCAAAGCCATCCGCGAAACCAGTCCGAACACCAAAATCGAAATCCTCGTTCCCGACTTCCGCGGCCGCTTGGACATCGCGCTGAAAATCCTTGCCGAAACCCCGCCCGACGTGATGAACCACAACTTGGAAACCCATCCGAGCCTGTACAAAAAAGCCCGTCCGGGTGCCAACTATCAGCACTCCCTCGACCTGCTGCGCCGCTACAAAGAAATGATGCCGCACATCCCGACCAAATCCGGCATCATGGTCGGCTTGGGCGAAACAGACGAAGACGTGCGCGAAATCATGCGCGATATGCGGGCGCACAATATCGAGATGATTACCATCGGCCAGTACCTCCAGCCTTCAGACGGACACCTTCCCGTCTTGCGCTACGTCACACCCGACCAGTTCAAAATCTTTGAAAAAGAAGCATACGAACTGGGCTTCACCAACGCCGCCATCGGTGCCATGGTCCGCTCAAGCTACCATGCCGACGAGCAGGCTGCCGAAGCATTGCGCGAAAGTCATGGCGGCGGTTGCGGTCATCATTAATAACCGTCACTAATCAAAAAGAAAAAGGTCGTCTGAAATCGGTTTTCAGACGACCTCGCAATTTACACACTTTGAATTCAAAAGCGGCCTCATTGCAAAAATCAACTAAATCGCCCCTTAGTCCCTCTCGTTGGTTTTTAGACGACCCTAAAGCCTATGAACATCTCTCAACTCCCACTTTGGCAGACTCCCGAACAAGTCTGCGACATCTTACTTGCGCTGCCGGAAAAACAGCGCAACCGTGCCTTGTACGAACTCGTTTCCCTTTTTGATTATGAAAACCCACAAGGTCGGACGGAAGCTGAAAGTCAGCTTGCCACCTTGCGCCTGCTGTGGCATGACCCGCGTTTTCAAGGTTTGGAAAACATCAAACATTGGCTGCGCGATGTACTTGCTTTGGACGAAGTAAATGATTTATGGCTTGCGTTGCAGGGTGAAATCGAAACGCTGTTGGAAACGCTCCATCCTGAAACCTGCCGCACTTACGGGGAATACGGTGGTATGTTCAAAAGCGTGCAAACGCTCGAACCTTTTGTCGCACGAATGTTCGAGCGCGATACCGAAGCCTCGCGCAGAATGGCTTGGGACTGTTTGTATTGGAACAAAGAGCTCTGCCGTTTACGTCCCGATTGGGATGAATGGTTGAAAGAAGAAACCCGAAATCTGCATAAAAAATACGGAGAAAACAAATAACGGTCTCAGTTGAGTTAGTCTGATTGGCGGGCTTTCTGATTGAAAAACAAATCTGACCGTTTTGGCTCGCCCACATGGGAGAACAAACGGAGAGTTTGTACAAGAACGAATAGCAAACAATAAAAAGGTCGTCTGAAAATTTTCAGACGACCTTTTTTCATCTCATCAACAGCTTAGTTGAATCAATCCAGCTTTTTAAAATGGCGGCGGCGTTCCAGTTCACTCAGATAACGTTTGCGCAGGCGAATGGATTGCGGCGTGATTTCAACGAGTTCGTCATCGTCGATAAACTCGACCGCGCCTTCCAGCGTCAGCTTGATCGGCGTGGTCAGGCGTACGGCTTCGTCGGTACCGCTGGCGCGGATGTTGGTGAGTTTTTTACCTTTGAGCGGGTTGACCACCAAATCGTTGTCGCGGCTGTGAATACCGATAATCATGCCTTCGTAGATTTTGTCGTTGGGCGACACGAACATACGGCCGCGGTCTTCCAGATTCCATAAGGCATAAGCGACGGCTTCGCCTTGCTCTTGGGAAACCAGTACGCCGTTGTGGCGGCCGGGCATATCGGGTTTCACTGGCGCGTAGTCGTCGAATACGTGGCTCATCAGGCCGACACCGCGCGTCAGGGTCATGAATTCGCCTTGGAAACCGATCAAACCGCGCGCGGGAATATGGTATTCGAGGCGGGTACGGCCGTTGCCGTCGCTTTCCATATTGGTCAGTTCGCCACGGCGGCGGCCGAGTTCTTCCATTACCGCGCCTTGGTTGTCGTCGGGCACGTCCACAGTCAGGTTTTCATAAGGTTCGCATTTTTGACCGTCGATGTCGCGGTACACGACGCGCGGCTTGCCAACTGCCAGTTCAAAACCTTCGCGGCGCATGTTTTCCAACAAAATGGTTAAGTGCAATTCGCCGCGGCCGGAAACGCGGAAGACGTCGGCATCGGCTGTATCTTCAACACGCAGGGCAACGTTGGTCAGCAATTCTTTTTGCAGGCGGTCGCGGATTTGGCGGGAAGTTACGAATTTGCCTTCAGTACCGGCCAGAGGGGAAGTGTTGACCATAAAGTCCATCGTCAGCGTCGGTTCGTCTACGCTCAACATCGGCAAGCCTTTGGGATTGTCTTTGTCGGTAATGGTTACACCGATACCGATGTCTTCAATGCCGGAAATAATCACGATGTCGCCGGCTTCGGCTTCTTCAAGCGGTACGCGTTCCAAACCTTTGAAACCCAAAAGCTGGTTGATGCGGCCTTGGGCGATTTGCTGATCGTGATTCATCACAGCAACGACTTGGCCGGGTTTGATGCGGCCGTTCAGGATGCGGCCGATACCGAGGCGACCGGTGTAGTTGTCGTAGTCCAGTTGGGAAATTTGCAGTTGCAGCGTTTCGTCCGCGCTGCCGCTTGGTGCAGGTGTGTGTTTCAAAATGGTCTCGAACAGAGGGCGCATGTCGCTGCTCTCGTCGGTTTCTTCCAATTTGGCAAAGCCGGACAGGCCGGAAGCATAGACGATAGGGAAGTCCAATTGTTCGTCTGTTGCACCTAAGTTGTCGAACAATTCGAATGTTTGGTCGATAACCCAGCTTGGACGGGCAGACGGTTTGTCGATTTTGTTGATAACAACGATAGGTTTCAGACCCAAAGCCAAGGCTTTTTTGGTCACGAAACGGGTTTGCGGCATAGGGCCTTCTTGTGCGTCAACCAACAGTACGACGCAGTCAACCATGCCCAATACACGTTCCACTTCGCCACCAAAATCGGCGTGTCCCGGGGTATCTACGATGTTGATGTGGTAGCCTTCGTATTCGATGGCGGTATTTTTAGCAAGAATGGTAATGCCGCGTTCTTTTTCAAGATCGTTGCTGTCCATGACACGTTCTTCGACTTGCTGGTTGGAACGGAATGTACCGGACTGACGCAGCAATTGGTCAACTAATGTGGTTTTGCCATGGTCGACGTGGGCGATGATGGCAATATTGCGGATTTGTTTCATGATAATTTATAATGTTTAGCTGGTTGCTTAAAAAAAAGATAACTGGCGATTATAGCACGATTCGCAAGTGATGACGGAATGGGTGATTCAAAAAAATCAGGCAAAAGCAGTTGAGAATAATTCATAATTAAATTTGATTGATTTTGCCAGATTATTTGCTTTTATTTATGGTTAACGAATGTAAATGTTTTTGAATAATGTAATGGATTCTTAATACCAATGTCAAAAAATTGTTATTAAAAACAGGTGGTTAATTTTTCAGACGGCCTTTTAGGCGGGTTAAATTTTTTGATAATTGTTTGTATTTTAAATAGAAAATTTGTCAAAAGTGCTACTTGTGCATACAATTACCTCATTCCCTAACAACACACGAATCTTCATTTCGTGATTATCAACTTTTAAAAGAAAGAGAAAGAATTATGCAAGGCAACCAAGCAGTTATTGATTACATGAACGAATTATTGTCTGGCGAGTTGGCTGCTCGCGACCAATATTTTATCCACTCTCGCCTGTACTCTGAATGGGGTTACACCAAACTGTTCGAACGTTTGAACCACGAGATGGAAGAAGAAACCACTCACGCCGAAGACTTCATCCGTCGTATCCTGATGTTGGGCGGTACTCCTAAAATGACCCGTGCCGAACTGAACATCGGTACCGACGTGGTTTCCTGCCTGAAAGCGGACTTGAACACCGAATACGAAGTGCGCGATGCATTGAAAAAAGGCATCAAACTGTGCGAAGAAGCACAAGACTACGTTACCCGTGATTTGATGATTGCCCAGTTGAAAGACACTGAAGAAGATCACGCGCACTGGCTGGAACAACAACTGCGCCTGATCGAACTCGTCGGCGAAGGCAACTACTACCAAAGCCAACTGTAATTAAGCGTATAAGGAGCTGAAAATGAAAGGCGATCGCTTAGTTATCCGCGAATTGAATAAAAACTTGGGCTTGCTCTTGGTTACCATCAACCAATATTTCCTGCATGCCCGCATTTTGAAAAACTGGGGCTTTGAAGAATTGGGCGAACATTTCTTCAAACAGTCCATCCGCGAAGTGAAATCCGCAGACGATTTAATCGAGCGTATTTTGTTCTTGGAGGGTCTGCCTAACCTGCAAGAATTGGGCAAACTGCTGATTGGCGAATCAACCGAGGAAATCCTGACCTGCGATTTGACAAAAGAACAGGAAAAACACGATGCCCTCGTCGCTGCCATCGCCATCGCGGAACAACAGCAAGACTACGTCAGCCGTGATTTGTTGGAAAAACAAAAAGACATCAACGAAGAACACATCGACTGGCTCGAAACCCAGCAGGAGCTGATCGGCAAAGTCGGTTTGCCGAACTACCTGCAAACAGCGGCGCAAGAGGACTAAAACACAAACCACTGCCAAATATAGCAGTCCCTGCACCCATAAACGGCATATCTTTTCGGATATGCCGTTTTTCTTTACATCAAGCTCGTCTGAAAAACAGTATTTCAGTTTTTCAGACGACTTACCTTCTTCTAAAGAATATGTAACCCCATGAAACCCCAACCCCATACAAAAGCCCTGAAAACCGGACAAGTTTTCAGGGCTTAATTTTATATTCTACACTTGTTTACACGCTAAAGGCTTGAAAAATAAAATGTAGTTTTAAGTAATAACTGTTCTCATTGATGTAAGTCAAAAAAACATCGGGTATGCATTCACATCTCCGCCAATCGTTACACTTCATAGAGCTAAAGTGCTATTCTGCAAAGGTAAATTTCTTCTACCTATAAATTCTATCTGACAAATTAGGAGCTTGATATGTCAACCGATGTACAGCAACGCCCTGCCGCTTGGGAAGGTTTTGTCGGCGGTAATTGGGAAACCAATGTCGACGTGCGCGATTTTATTCAGAAAAACTACACGCCTTATGAAGGCGATGCGTCTTTCCTCGCGCCTGCGACCGAGGCAACGACCAAACTGTGGGCGGAAGTGATGGAAGGCATCAAAGTCGAAAACCGCACGCACGAACCCTACAAAATCGACGCGCAAGTTGTGTCCGGCATTACCAGCCATGCACCGGGCTATATCGATAAAGATTTGGAAACCATCGTCGGCCTGCAAACAGATGAGCCTCTGAAACGTTCGATCATGCCGTTCGGCGGTTTGAAAATGGTACAAGACGCGTGCAAAGTGTACAACGTCGAGTTGAACCCCGAAGTCAGCGAAATCTTTACCAAATACCGTAAAACCCACAACCAAGGGGTGTTTGACGTTTATACGCCCGACATCCGCCGTTGCCGTAAATCAGGCGTGATTACCGGCTTGCCGGATGCTTACGGTCGTGGTCGCATCATCGGCGACTACCGTCGCGTAGCATTGTACGGTATCGACTTCTTAATGAAAGACAAACTCAACCAGTTCAACTCGCTGCAAGCCGATTTGGAAAACGGCGTGGATTTGGAAGAAGTCATCCGCCGCCGCGAAGAAATCAACGAACAATACAAAGCCTTGGGTCAAATGAAAGAAATGGCGGCCTCTTACGGCTACGACATTTCCGGCCCTGCGAAAAATGCGCAGGAAGCCATCCAATGGACTTATTTCGCTTACCTTGCCGCCGTTAAATCGCAAAACGGCGCCGCCATGTCATTCGGTCGTGTATCTTCGTTCTTGGACATCTACATCGAGCGCGACCTGAAAAACGGCGTAATTACCGAAACCCAAGCGCAAGAATTTATCGACCATTTGGTGATGAAACTGCGTATGGTTCGTTTCCTGCGTACGCCCGAATACGACCAACTCTTCTCCGGCGACCCGATTTGGGCAACCGAATCCATCGGCGGTATGGGTTTGGACGGCCGCACGCTGGTAACACGCACCAACTTCCGCGTGCTGCACACCCTGTACAACATGGGGCCATCTCCCGAACCGAACATCACCGTATTGTGGTCCGAACAGCTGCCGCAAGGCTTTAAAGAGTTTTGCGCCAAAGTGTCCATCGACACTTCGTCCATCCAATATGAAAACGACGATTTGATGCGTCCGGACTTCAACAGCGACGACTACGCCATTGCCTGCTGCGTCAGCCCGATGGTGGTCGGCAAACAAATGCAGTTCTTCGGCGCTCGCGCCAACTTGGCGAAAACCCTGCTGTACGCAATCAACGGCGGTGTGGACGAAAAATCCAAAGACCAAGTCGGTCCGAAAACCGAACCGATTATGGACGAAGTCTTGGACTACGACACTGTCTTTGCGCGCATGGATCAATTCATGGATTGGCTGGCAACCCAATACGTTACCGCATTGAACATCATCCATTACATGCACGACAAATACAGCTATGAAGCCGCGTTGATGGCACTGCACGACCGCGACGTGAAACGCACTATGGCTTGCGGTATCGCCGGTTTGTCTGTGGCCGCCGACTCACTGTCCGCCATCAAATACGCCAAAGTCAAACCGATTCGCGACGAAAACGGTATTGCCGTCGACTTTGAAATCGAAGGCGAATATCCGCAGTTCGGTAACAACGACGACCGCGTGGACGACATTGCCTGCGACCTGGTGGAACGTTTCATGAAAAAAGTGGCGACCCACAAAACTTACCGCAACGCAACGCCGACCCAGTCCGTGTTGACCATTACCTCCAACGTCGTGTACGGCAAAAAAACCGGCAATACGCCGGACGGTCGCCGCGCAGGCGCACCGTTCGGTCCGGGTGCCAACCCGATGCACGGCCGCGATGTCAACGGCGCCGTTGCTTCGCTGACTTCCGTAGCCAAACTGCCGTTTGAGTTTGCCAAAGACGGTATTTCCTACACCTTCTCCATCGTGCCGGGCGCATTGGGCAAAGACGAAAATTCCCGCGAACGCAACCTCGCAGGTCTGATGGACGGCTACTTCCACCACGAAGAAGGCGAACTGGAAGGCGGTCAACACTTGAACGTCAACGTATTGACCCGCGAAACGCTGGAAGACGCGATGAACAATCCGGACAAATATCCGCAACTGACCATCCGCGTGTCCGGTTACGCCGTACGCTTCAACTCGCTGACCCGCGAACAGCAGCTTGACGTGATTACCCGTACCTTTACACAAACCATGTAAAGCAAAGGGTTTACAGCAAACCAAGCCGGGGGACGGATTATCCGGAACCCGGCTTGATTTTGCCTGAAGCAATGGTTTGATCATATCAAAATCCAGTGGATTAACTTCAAATCAAGACGACCGAAGGCGGTACAATAGAGTTATCATTAAAACCCATTTACCTATTTAAAAACAATCCATAAACTTCCCACAACAGGGAACGCAATGCCCGCATATTAATCCAATAAGAAGAACCCTCTGCAACACAAAAACAAGTTTTCAGACGACCCCAATATCCGGTACATCAGACACCATGCAGACATCCATCGCCATCAACCCCGAAACACCCGCACCCGCCAAAGACTTCGGACACCGCCATTACAACGGCAAAGGCATCGTCCATTCCGTAGAATCCTGCGGCGCGGTGGACGGTCCCGGATTGCGTTACGTCCTCTTCCTGCAAGGCTGCCTCATGCGCTGCCTCTACTGCCACAACCGCGACACATGGGACTTGCACACCGAACAAGCCCAAGAAATGACCGTGCCCGAAGTCATGAAGCAAGTCATGTCCTACCGACACTACCTGCGCGCCACAGGCGGCGGCGTTACCGCCACAGGCGGCGAACCGCTCCTGCAATACGAATTCGTGCGCGACTGGTTCACCGCCTGCCAAGAACACGACATCCACACCTGCCTCGACAGCAACGGCTACGCCCTGCATTACGATTCCATCCTCGACGACCTGCTCGACCATACCAACCTCGTCATGCTCGATTTAAAACAAATCGATCCCGAAATCCACAAAGTCCTCGTCGGCATCCCCAACACCAAAACCCTCAAATTCGCCCGCTACCTCGCCGAACGCAAACAGCCCGCCCGCGTCCGCTACGTCGTTGTCCCAGGCTATACCGACGACGACCGTTCCGCCCACCTGCTCGGCGAATTCATCGCAGACATGGACAATATCGAAATGGTCGAACTCCTCCCTTATCACGAACTGGGCGCGCACAAATGGGCATTGTGCGGCGACACCTACAAACTCACCGGCGTACACCCGCCTCCCAAAGAAACCATCCTCAAAATCAAATCGATTTTGGAAAGCTACGGCAAAAACATTATCTATTGAGTTCAAATCCAAAAAGGTCGTCTGAAAATGAAATATTCGCTTTCAGACGACCTTTTAGCACTCTTAATACATCCAAACATACAACTCATAAATCATATAATTCAGATAGTTAACAACAATTTATTCAAAATATGAAATAAAACCGAAATAAAACTATACTTTTTCTTAATTTATGCGATAATAGCTAAACAAATTCTTAGCTACTTTGATAACATCCCTTACGAGAACAGCACCATGTCAGATGAAAAAAGCAAAGCCCTAGCCGCCGCCCTTGCCCAAATTGAAAAAAACTTCGGCAAAGGTTCCATCATGAAAATGGACGGCAGCCAGCAAGAAGAAAACCTTGACGTCATCTCCACCGGCTCGCTCGGCCTTGACTTGGCACTCGGCGTCGGTGGTCTGCCGCGCGGTCGTGTCGTGGAAATCTTCGGCCCGGAATCTTCCGGTAAAACCACGCTCTGTCTTGAAGCCATTGCCCAATGCCAGAAAAACGGCGGCATCTGTGCTTTCATCGACGCCGAACACGCCTTCGACCCCGTTTACGCCCGCAAACTCGGTGTTAAAGTAGAAGAACTCTACCTCTCCCAACCCGATACCGGCGAACAGGCTCTGGAAATCTGCGACACACTGGTACGTTCCGGCGGCGTGGACATGGTCGTTGTCGACTCCGTAGCCGCCCTCGTTCCCAAAGCCGAAATTGAAGGCGAAATGGGCGACAGCCACGTCGGCCTGCAAGCCCGCCTGATGAGCCAAGCCTTGCGCAAACTGACCGGCCACATCAAACGCACCAACACACTGGTCGTCTTCATCAACCAAATCCGTATGAAAATCGGCGTGATGTTCGGCAGCCCCGAAACCACCACCGGCGGTAACGCCCTCAAATTCTACGCATCCGTCCGCCTCGACATCCGCCGCACCGGACAAATCAAAAAAGGCGACGACGTTATCGGCAACGAAACCAAAGTCAAAGTCATCAAAAACAAAGTCGCCCCTCCGTTCCGCCAAGCCGAATTCGATATCCTGTACGGCGAAGGCGTAAGCTGGGAAGGCGAACTGATCGACCTTGGCGTCAAATACGACATCGTTGAAAAATCAGGCGCATGGTACAGCTACAACGGCGCCAAAATCGGACAAGGCAAAGACAACGTCCGCGTATGGCTAAAAGAAAACCCCGAAATCGCCAACGAAATCGACGCCAAAATCCGCGCCGCCGTGGGTATCAACGTTGATATTACCGAAGGCAAACTGGACGACACCGACGGCGAACGTCCGGAAGAGTAAGCCTCTGCCTGTCTTTCAATAAAAAATATGAAAGGTCGTCTGAAAACGAATATAGCGGGTTGAACTGGCCCCCAAATCTTGGACACTCATAAAAGCCTATTCAGGCGCTCTGTGTAAGCTGGGTTCTGTATGCGACA